>CADCOP010000383.1 GCA_902803065.1 uncultured Lachnospiraceae bacterium
ATCCTCTGCTCTTTTGAAGCGAGGTCAAAGTGAATCCCTCACTTCCACTAATGGTTTTGTATAGCTGTTTAATTTGGCACGGAACTCGTCCAGTTCAACCATTGTGTCACCTTCTTTCTTCTCACGAAAATATTCTTCCCCGCAGATCCTGCGCGCCGGTTCTTTCCCGGGACATCATTTTCTGCCGTGGCACTGCTTGTATTTCTTGCCGCTTCCGCACGGGCACGGATCATTCGGATAGATCTTGGCTGCTTCGCGCTTCTTGGGGGCGTTGGCGACCGTATCGTCCTTGTTCGTGCCTGTAACCTTAGCAACTTCTTCACGTTCGACCGGACGGCCGATCCGGATATGATACATCATCTTCAGCGTATCTTCCTGAATCGCTTCCGTCATGGAATTGAACATTTCGTAGCCTTCCATCTTGTACTCGACAAGCGGATCCTTCTGGCCGTAGGCAGCCAGTCCGATACCCTGGCGCAGCTGGTCCATATCATCGATATGATCCATCCACTTGCGGTCGATGGCCTGCAGCAGCATAACGCGCTCAGCTTCACGCACCTGCTCCGGCTCCGGGAACTCGGCTTCCTTCTGCTCATACAGGGCAACCGCTTTCTCTGTAAGGTACTGCTTCAGCTCTTCTTTGCTGCCGACTTTTGCTTCCTGATCCGGAGTGACATGCTCGAGCGGGATGATCGGGCAAAGCACATCATGAAGCTCCCGCATATTCCACTCGCTCTTATCCTGATCCTCAGGAATGCAGGTATCCACAGCGCCGCTGACCGTATCGCGGATCATCTTCATGATAACCTCGCGCATGTTCTCGCCGTCAAGAACGCGGCGGCGCTCTTTGTAAATGATCTCTCTCTGCTCGTTATTGACCTGGTCATATTCAAGAAGACTCTTACGTGTCGCAAAGTTATTGCTCTCGATCTTCTTCTGAGCCTTTTCAATAGCTGAGGAAAGCATCTTGTGCTCGATCTGCTCGTTCTCCTGTACACCGAGCGACTTGAACACGTTCATCATGTTCTCGGAACCGAACAGACGCATCAGGTCATCTTCAAGCGAGAGGTAGAACCTGGATTCGCCCGGGTCTCCCTGACGTCCGGAACGTCCGCGCAGCTGGTTATCGATACGGCGGGACTCATGCCTTTCTGTACCGATGATCTTCAGTCCGCCGGCAGCTCTCGCTCCGTCATCCAGCTTGATATCCGTGCCTCGGCCGGCCATGTTCGTCGCAATGGTCACGGCACCGGTCACGCCTGCGTCAGCTACGATCGCAGCTTCCATCTCATGGAACTTCGCGTTCAGCACGTTGTGCCTGATCCCTTCGCGGTCAAGCATGCGGGAGATCAGCTCGGAGACCTCAATGGTGATCGTACCGACCAGGACCGGCTGTCCTTTCGCGTGTGCTTCCTTGACCGCCTCAACGACAGCACGGTACTTTTCTTTCTTTGTCATGTATACGGCATCGTCCAGATCTTTACGGGCAACCGGAACATTCGTCGGGATCTCAATAACATCCATGCCATAGATGTCACGGAACTCCTGCTCCTCTGTCAGTGCCGTACCTGTCATGCCTGCCTTCTTCTCATACTTGTTGAAGAAGTTCTGGAATGTGATGGTAGCAAGAGTTTTGCTCTCACGCTTTACCTTCACATGCTCCTTGGCCTCGATGGCCTGATGAAGGCCGTCCGAATACCTGCGGCCAGGCATGATACGGCCGGTAAACTCATCAACGATGAGGACCTCGTCATCCTTGACCACGTAGTCTCTGTCGCGGAACATAAGGTTATGAGCACGGAGCGCAAGAATGATATTATTCTGGATCTCAATATTCTCGGGATCAGAAAGGTTGTCGATCGTAAAGAAACGCTCGCACTTCTTAATGCCTTCCTGGGTCAGCGTAACGACCTTGTCCTTCTCGTTTACGATAAAGTCACCTGTTTCCGTGATCTCTTCGCCCATGATGGCTGTCATCTTGGTGACCTCACCGCTCGCTTCACCCTTCTTCAGCTGTCTTGCCAGAATATCGCAGGTCTCATACAGCTTTGTGGATTTGCCGCTCTGTCCGGAAATGATCAGCGGTGTTCTCGCTTCATCGATCAGGACAGAGTCCACCTCATCGATGATGGCATAGACCAGATCTCTCTGAACCAGCTGCTCTTTATAGATGACCATGTTGTCACGAAGATAGTCAAAACCGTCCTCGTTGTTGGTGATATAGGTGATATCCTTTTTATAAGCCTCCCGGCGCTCATCCTTCTCCATGGAGTTAAGTACCACGCCTACGGTCAGTCCGAGGAATTCATGGACTTTCCCCATCCACTCAGCATCACGCTTTGCCAGGTAATCATTCACCGTAACGATATGCACGCCTCTCCCGGTCAGCGCATTCAGGTAAGCCGGACAGGTGGATACCAGCGTCTTACCTTCACCGGTCTTCATCTCGGCAATACGCCCCTGATGAAGAATAATGCCTCCGATCAGCTGCACACGGTAGTGTTCCATGCCAAGCACACGCCTGGCTGCCTCACGGACAGTCGCAAACGCCTCCGGAAGCAGGGAATCCAGAGTTTCCCCGTCAGCATATCTTTTTTTGTATTCGTCAGTCTTCGCTCTGAGCTGTTCATCCGACATTTCCATCATTGTCGGACGCAGACTTTCGATTCTGTCTACCAGCGGCATGATCCGTTTCAGCTCACGCTCGCTGTGCGTTCCAAACAGCTTTTCAACAATTTTCAGTGCCATGTATCTGTCTCCTAACAACTCTTCCGGGCATAGTCTGCCCGGAGACCATATTTGGGAATATCTTACCACTTATCGGTTTTAAACACAAGTAAAAAGGAGACCACAGCCTGCCCGCGGCTACGGTCTCCTGTGGATATCCCTGCACAGAATATCCTAATATGAGAATGCTTCACGGCGCTTTTCGCGGCAATGCGTGAAGTACTCGTATCCCTTATTCAGCGGGTCCTGCGCGGCCCCCGCGCCCCCGGCACTGTGCCGGAATAATTTCCCGGAATCAGTATTCCGGCTCGATCAGTCCGTATGTATTGCCTTTGCGTTTATAGACCACATTGATCTCTTCAGTCTCAGCATTTCTGAACACGAAGAAGGAATGTCCGAGAAGTTCCATCTGTACGCATGCATCCTCAGGATACATGGGTTTGACTTCAAAGTGTTTCGTGCGTACGATCCGCATTTCATCCATGGGTTCTGTGTCATCCTCCATGAACTCCTTGCGGAAGCTGGCGCCGCTCTGGTGCTTTGCGATCAGTTTTTCTTTATATCTGCGGAGCTGACGTTCGATGACCTCCTCTACAAGATCGATGGAAACGTACATGTCGTTGCTGCTCTGTTCTGAGCGGATGATCGTTCCGTGTACAGGGATCGTGACCTCGATCTTCTGTCTCTCCTTCTCAACGCTCATGGTTACCGTAACTTCAGTATCTGCCGTAAAGTAGCGCTCCAGCTTTCCAAGCTTGGAAACGACTGCGTTTTTCATATTATCAGTGATTTCGAGATTTTTTCCTACAAAAGTAAACTTCATACAGTCAACCCCTTTTCTGAGAATGTACAGGCTGCCGTTCTTATGAGCCGCCTGTAATGGTAGACGGGTTACAAAAAGCTCTTCTATAGTGTAATTATACCACATATTCCATATCTATCAATAAA
>CADCOP010000384.1 GCA_902803065.1 uncultured Lachnospiraceae bacterium
GTTTCGCCCTCTTCCCAGAGTACCATCATTGTGATGTACTGAGTATACGTAAGGTCAAGCTTGTCAAGAAGAGGCTTGTATCTCCTTACAACTTCCTTGGAACAGGCATATAAAGGAAAACAGAGCTGGTTTTCAAGCTTTAAGGAATCATACGTACTCATCGTGAACGCCTTCCGTCAGCGATCTGATCGCGGCAGGAACGCCGCAGCGCCCCTGATATTCCTCAGATCGTTTGAATATAATTAAATTGCTTACAATTGAATTATATGATATCTGATAAAAAAGTCAAGTGTTTTCGTGGATTATTCGTTTCATCGATGATATAATCAAGAACGCATATGAGGGTCTATCCGGAAAGGAAACAGAAATGAACATCAGAGAAATCGTCAGGAACATGAAAATGGATGCGCCTGTTCTGGCGGCAACCGCGGAAGCGGAGCGAAATAATGCCCTGCTCTGTGCGGCGAAAGATATCGGGGATCACAGGGAGGAGATCTTTGCCGCGAATGCGGAGGACGTAGCCGAGGCGCAGAAGAATGGTGTATCTGCTCAGATCATAAAGCGCCTGAAGTTTGATGAAGGGAAGATGCGCGCCGTGATCGATGGCATGCACCAGCTGACAGAGCTGCCTGATCCGATCGGAAAAGTCAGTCTGAAACGGGAACTGGATCAGGACCTGATCCTGGAGCGCATCTCTTGTCCCATCGGAGTGATCGGGGTGATATTCGAGGCGCGGCCGGATGCTCTGGTTCAGATTTCTTCTCTCTGCCTGAAAAGCGGAAACTGCGCTATTCTGAAGGGTGGCAGGGAGACTGCCAGGACGAACAGGATCCTTTACGAAGTGATTCATAACAGTTTTGTGCGTTCCGGAATGCCGGAGGGCTGCCTTAAGCTGGCAGAGACCCATAATGAGATCGACGAGCTGCTTGACTGCTACGGTGATGTTGACCTTCTTATTCCGAGAGGTTCCAATGCTTTTGTCCGCTATATCATGGAGCATACAAAAATACCGGTCATGGGTCATGCGGACGGCGTCTGCCACATTTATGTCGACAGGCATTATGACAGGGAGCTTGCTCTGTCTGTGATCAGAGATGCCAAGACACAGTACCCCGTCGCCTGCAATTCCGTGGAGATGATCCTGGTAAACCGGGAGGCTGCCCCGGAATTTCTCCCTCTGCTGTGGAATGCCATGAGCAGCTGCGGCGTCAGCATGCGTTTTACAGAGGAAGCTGCGGCGCTGCTGAAGGAAAAAGGAATTGACTGTACCACAGATCCATTCCTGACAGAGGCTGATTTCCACCGGGAATACGGCGAACTCATTCTTTCTGTCTGCCTGACGGAGGATGTCAGGACGGCTGCGGCGCATATCAACAGGTACGGGTCACACCATACAGACTGCATTATTACATCGGATGATGAAGCAGCTGCTGTGTTCATGCAGCTGGTCGATTCGGCAGGCGTTTACAGGAACGTTTCTACCAGGTTCGCGGATGGGTTCCGTTACGGATTCGGCGCGGAAGTGGGCATCAGCACAAGCAAGCTTCATGCGCGCGGACCGGTAGGCCTGGAAGGACTTGTAACATATAAATATCTTCTGAGCGGCAAAGGGCAGACAGTGAATGAATACGCATCCGGAACCCGGGAGTTTCATCACAGAGACCTGCTGTAAGGCTCGATTGCCGGGCGCTTCGTGAAAACGGCGGTGCTTGACTTTCCTGTCCTTTGTGTAGTAATATTTGTATCGCGTAAAGTATCAGTGACTCAGCGGGAATGCCTGCTGAGTCATTATCCGTTTCATGCGTGCGCGGCGTAAGAAGGATGCGCTGCGGAAACGCTTCTTTGTGAAGAAAGGGATGATCATAATGACTAAAATTGATATTATTTCCGGATTCCTGGGAGCCGGAAAGACGACACTGATCCGTAAACTGATCGAGGAAGTATTTGCGGGACAGAAGATCGTTCTTATTGAAAATGAGTTTGGTGAGATCGGTATCGATGGCGGTTTCCTGAAAGACGCGGGAATCAACATAACTGAGATGAATTCCGGATGCATCTGCTGTTCTCTTGTCGGAGACTTTGGCGAAGCTCTGAAAAAGGTTATGGAACAGTTTGCGCCGGACCGGATTCTGATTGAGCCTTCAGGCGTAGGAAAGCTTTCGGATGTATGCCGCGCCGTTGAAGATGTTGCTTCTGACTGCGATATGAAGGTGAACAGCCTGACAACAGTTGCTGACGCAAAGAAGATCAGGATGTACATGAAGAATTTCGGCGAGTTCTATAATAATCAGGTCGAGAGCGCGGGGACGATCGTGCTGAGCAGGACACAGGAGCTGACTCCGGAAAAACTGGATGCCGCGATCGCCATGATCCGCAGTAAAAACGAAAAGGCAACTGTGATCACAACGCCCTGGGATCAGATCACAGGAGCACAGATCCTGGAAGCAATGGAAGGATCCGGCTCTCTGATCGATGAACTTCGAAATGACATGCTCCGGGAAGAGGAAGAGGAGGAGCATGAGCATCATCATGATCATGAGGAGGAGCATGAGCATCATCACGATCATGAGGAAGAGCATGAGCATCATCATGATCATCACCATCACCACCATCACCACGGCCATGATGCGGATGAAGTATTCGTCAGCTGGGGTGCTGAGACGCCCCGCAAATATACAAGAGAAGAGCTGGATAGCTGCCTGACTGCGCTTGATGACGCGGAAACCTACGGCTTTGTACTGCGCGCGAAGGGAATGATTCCTGCAGAGGACGGTACGTGGCTTTACTTTGACATGGTTCCCGGTGAGCATGAGATCCGTCTGGGTCAGCCGGAAGTAACAGGCCGTCTGTGTGTGATCGGATCAAAGCTGAGTGCTGAAAAGCTGAATGAGCTGTTCCATGCTGAGGGAAGGTTCTCAGATCTCGATTGAGAAAGGCTTATATGCAGAAGAACTGCGCTTTTGCATTCAGAGGCA
>CADCOP010000385.1 GCA_902803065.1 uncultured Lachnospiraceae bacterium
CCCGATGTTCTGCGTGCCCTGTCTGCTTATTCCGCAGGCTTCTCCCGTTCTTTCCCGTTACCTGGCAAATACATGTTCACTCAGTCCAAGTCCGTACTCTCTTGCCTTTCTGCTCAGGTACATGCAGTTGAGCTCCGTCATTCTCCGCTCATCTTCTTCCCGCGCCGACGCAGGTCTCTTTGCGGATGTGATGATGCCGCGGCACTGTCTCAGGTATTCCCCCGTCAGCGTTTCCAGACAGCTTTTCAGCTGCGGATCGCGCAGTTCTTCAGTCAGATCGCAGTTACAGTACATGAAAAGCCGCAGTATGATCTGTCCGCACAGTTCCCGGTCCTCCTCATTTCTGAGGGCGTATACGCCCGCCGGAGTGATCCTCCCGCCCGAAAGGGCTCTTTTCAGGATCGCCTGTACCCGGGCATCCGGCTTCATCTTCCTCTTCTTTCCGGGCTGAAGTACGCTCAGGGCATTCTCCCGGAAGATGTTGTAAGGAAGTCCCTTCCGGTCATAGCCAAGCTCCTGCCAGCCTTCATCACTGCCTTCCGCATCGTCCGGTCCTATGCCGGTACTGCCACCCGTGCAATCCTGTTCTCCTACGGCTGCAGCCTGTGTGCCATCCGGTTCTCTTCCTGCTGCGCTCTGTACGCCATCCGGCTCTCCACCGGCTGCGGTCTGTGCGCTATCCGGCCCTCTTCCGGCTGCAGCCTGTATGCTATCCGGCTCTCCCCCGGCCGCGGCCTGTGCGCCTTCCGGCTCTCCACCCTGACCGGCGAGCATCTGCTCTGTCATCTTCAGAATTTCATCAGTTCCTGCCGCCGGGACTGTTTCAAACAGTTTCCGCAAGTCAGTGATGGTCTCTTCGCTTCCAGCAAAAAACACAGAGACCGGCGGATCCTGCACCGGCTTTCCCAGAAACCGCATGACGTATTCCGCTTTCCGTTCCTTGGCTGTGTAAGGGACCATCTGCGGTCTCCACAGCGCCTCCGTTCTTTCTGATCTTACGGATCTGCTGCCGCGTCGGGAAACACCTTCGCCTTCTCCTTTCCGGGCCGCAGGCCGCGCGCCGGATACTTCTGCCAGATACAGGATCGTCTTTTCATCGCTCCCGCTTATGACCGTATACCCCTGCCTGGCAAGGTCTTCCCGCATCCTCCGAAGGCACCGGATCCCTTTGCGCCGCAGCGCCGGATCATCTGCATTCGATAGTCTTTGCGCAGTACGCTCCTTCCAGAGGGCAGATCGCAGGGCAAGCCGTTCTTCCTGCCTTTTCAGGATCCTCATGATGCGCAGGTAATTATACCTCTGCAGCATGATGCAGTATATGTTTCCGATCACTCCCACGAAGCACACGGCCCATACGGTCGGCAGCGTTCCCGGCATGACCGCGAAGATCAAGGAAAACACAATGGTAGCCGCAAGACCTGAAATATGAATGCCCGCGTTCAGGTACAGATACCGTATGAACCGCTCAGGTGAGGTCTCACCATAAGGCAGGAGGTGATAATTCACATTCCTGTCTCCGTCTGCGCGGTGCCGGAAGCGTTCCAGGCGAAACACCAGCTTCTGAAATATTCGAATGCCCAGGGCTTCGTAAAGCCTGATCTCACTGTTCATGCATATCGTCCGCTTTCGCCGCCCGCATCTGCGGCCGGCAGCCTTATCTAAATTGCCTCGATTCCATTCAGTTCAAAGGAAGCACTGACCTGCTCCCCTCTCTGATTGGCCGCGACCACCTCCAGAAGCCCCTGCGTGTTCAGATGGATACTGCAGGTCAGAACATCGGTGGTTCCTGTGCCTTCCGGAAGCTGCAGCTGCAGTTTCCCTATCAGCCGGATGTCTGGCTCTGTCTTCTCACAGGAACGTTCTTCTGAACCGGTCTCATATACCGGGAAATACACGAAACGCATCCCGTCCCGGATCGGGCGGAAGCGCCTGGAGGCTGACGCCGGCAGAAGATCTCCCTTACGTATAAAGTGTTCAATGATCAGATGATTCGGCTTGTTAACCAGGTCATCGTGTGTTTCTACGCCGTAGGAGAACTGGGCTATATCCTGCACGCCGGCTCCCTCCGCGAAGATGGCAGCTCCGTAAACGACAGCATGTTCCGGTTCATAGATACGTACCGTGCAGGATGGAAACAGCGCGCTCACATTCTCCTCCACCTGCCTCATGTTTGAGCTTCCGCCCACACATATGATCTCATCGATCCTGTACTCTCCGGCATATTTATCATACATGCGTTTCAGGCAGTCCAG
>CADCOP010000386.1 GCA_902803065.1 uncultured Lachnospiraceae bacterium
CGATCATGGTTGCATGGTCACTGCAGCCGGGCATGCGTCCGGCCGGACCGGATGAACCCATGCGGTATGATGTTGCCGAGTGGATGTACCAGCATCCCGGTCAGATCCCCCGCGGTGATACTCCCGAGATCCGGAATCCCAACTGGGGCGTATCCTACGCGTTCTATCCGATTCTGTCCTACATGATCTCATCTGTGTTCATGCTGATCGCGGGTATTTTCACGAAAAATGAGGAATCCCTTCTGCAGGCTGCGCGCTTCGCTCCGACCATCTTCATGATGATCGCTTCTTATTTCACGCTGCAGACAGGCAAAAAACTGTTCGGCAGGGATATGGGACGGCTCTACGCGTGTCTGGTCATCTTCCTTCCGGGCTTTCATTATCTGGGAACCTATGTCAATAACGATTCCCTTGCCCTTATGTCCGCAGCCATCATTCTTCACGCCTGGGTCGGCGCAGTACAGGACGGCTGGACGAAGAAGGTCTGCATCGAGCTCTCCATAGGCATGGGAATCTGTTTCCTCTCTTACTACAACGCCTATGGGTGGATTCTCTGGAGCTTCCTGTTCTTCTGCATGACGATTCTTCTGTGTACGTCAGCTCCGTGGAAGGACAGGTTTAAAGAGCTTTTCGCGAAGGGCATTCCCGTTGCTCTCATTACCCTCGGTCTGAGCGCGTGGTGGTTCATCCGGAACGCCGTCATTTACAACGGCGATTTTCTGGGAAGAGATACATTTAACATGGTCAGCGAAAAATACGCGAAACCGCATCTGCGTCCCTCCGCGATCCAGAACCCGTACCGCCAGGGGTGGAGCCTTCTGGACCTGATCTTTTATCAGAACCCGGGATGGCCGCACAACTGGTTCATCCTTTCATTTGTCAGCTTTGTCGGAACCTTCGGCCACTTTGACATCTACATGGAAGAGTCTGTCAGCAAACTGTATCTGTATGTTCTGTTTGCGGGATTTATGTGCATGCTTTTCTTTGCCGGCGCATTCCACATGCACTCGCGCCAGGTCACCGTAATAAAGCAGAAGGAGGCCGGCCGTCTGATCCGGACACGCACCGTTGTAAAGGATATGACAAAGCTCTCCCGCACCGGCGTGTTCAATTTCAGCATGTTCATGTGCATGGTCACAGCCTTCCTGGTCTACCTGTACTATGTCTATTTTGCGGATATACAGGCTCAGGGCCGCTATTTCATGAACGCCATCTACCCGATCATGTACTTTGTAACACTGGGATTTTCCGCCATCCTGGATAAGCTCCGCACGCCGCCCATCGTCAGGAAATGCTTCTGCGGCCTGCTTTCACTTGCATGGATCATCGGCGCGGTCCTGAACTACTTCCTGATCATCCTGCCCGCATATAACTAAGCAGCACACGGATTACCCCGCTCTGCCGTGATTGATTTTCAAACAAAAAGAGACTGCTGTGGCACACGTCTGGCGCAGCAATCTCTTTTTTTATACTTTCATATCCTGCCCGACCGGAAAATCCCCCGGAATTGTTCACAGGGGCATATGTTCCACAAGCAGGCACTCTGAGGCCGCCGGTACTTAACGAATGCAAGCCAAAGGCGCAGCATGAGTTTAGTATCCGCTGCGTGCCGAAGGTAGCGGGAGCGTGCCTGCGGCGGAACATATGCCCCGTCCCCTGTCAGGCGGGCAGGTATGGCCTCAGTTCTTCTCCGCTTCCCGCGCGCATCAGGTAATACCCGTACCTCTGCGAGCTGTCCATGACCTCTGCTTCCCCGATCTCTCCGGTTTCCACCCGGAACAGATATTCCGGATGTTCTTCCCTGACCGCTTCGAGGACACGGATATCTTCATGTGAGAAGACGAAACGCACGGCCGCGGCGCCGAAGGCTGCCGATGGTTTCAGGTCCGGTTCCTTTCCCAGGGCCACATCGATCACCGCCTTGACAAAATCAATTCCCGTGGTCAGCTGCACCAGATCGCTTCCGATGAAATCGCCGCCCATACGCCCGCCGATCTCAATCAGGCGGATATTCCCCTGCTGATCGATCTTCAGTTCGCTGTGGGATGCGCTGTCCGTGATCCCCAGGCTTTCGAGAGCGTGAAATACAGTCCGGCGTACCTTCTCCTGCATCTGTTCTGAGAGCAGCGCCGGCTCCAGATGTCCGGTCTCGATAAAATGGGGGCTCCCGGTCGTAAACTTTTCAGTGATGGCAAGAAGATGATGCCTGCCGTGATAGCTGATGCACTCAACGCTGTACTCTTTTCCGTGAGCGTATTCCTCAACAAGAGCGCAGTCGTCGAACCCCTGCTCCATGGCGAAGCGTATCGCGTCCTCCATTCCGCCGGGGCCTGTCAGCTTCGTGATCCCGCGGCTTCCCGAACGGTCTACAGGCTTCACGATAACAGGATAGAAAAGATCCACTCCGTCCAGATCCGACAGGGATCTGACACGAAGGCTCAGCGGAGAAGGATCTCCGTTTTCCTCAAAGCAGCGGCGCATACGGAATTTGTTTGTTGAGTTCTCGCAGCTCTCCATGGAATTTCCGGGAAGTCCCATCTTCGATGCGACGTAGTTGACGGTGATAGCTGCCAGATCCGAGCTGATGCTGCAGATACCGTCAATGCCGATGTCGCGGCAGATCTCAAGGATCTTTTCTTTTTCTATAATGCTCACCGGATAGAAATGATCCGCGCTCTTCTCACCGACGTCATTCGCAGCCCACGCGAATACATGCGTCTCCATCCCCAGCTCTTTTGCCTTCTGAATCAGCGGTTCCTGCAGATAAGACGCTCCGATAACTGCCAGTTTTATCATATGTTCCTTTCTGTTTACTCACGAAGGCCGAAGTCGTTCCGGTTCAGCGAGAGATTCGGGTTATAATAGGGGTCTCCCTCAGCAAAGATCCGCGGATGCCTTCTGAGCAATTCATCTGCTTCCGCGTTAAAGCGCGCGATCTTCTCCGGTGTATCCTCCTGCCCGCGGGACTTTGATTCGTAATGATACATAGTCGCATCCGGGTTATAGACAACAAGTTTTCCGAGATCGCGGACACGCAGACAGAAGTCTATATCATTGAATGCGACGCGTAGCGCGCTGTCAAACCCGCCGACCGCTTCAAATACATCCCTGCGGACCATCATACAGGCGGCCGTGACAGCTGAGAGATCGCTCATGCATATGATGCGTGAAAAGTACCCGTTCTGTGTCCGGTCAAACCCCTGAAACGCGTGACCCGCAATGCCGCCGTACCCGATGATCACGCCCGCGTGCTGCACAGTATCATCCGGGTAGAACAGTCTGGCGCCGACAATGCCGACATCTTCCCGCATGCATGGACCCAGCATCTGCCACAGGCAGTCCGGGGCGATCATCTCCGTGTCATTATTGAGAAACAGAAGGTATTCCCCGTGCGAGCGTTCTGCTCCGAAGTTGTTCAGAAGCGAATAGTTGAACTCCCTGTCCCAGTATTCGGTATGGAAATTCTCATACTGCTGCTCCATGCTCCTGTAATACTCAAATGTCCCTTCCTCCACGCTGTTATTTTCAACAATAATGAACTCATAGGCAGGGTAGGTCGATTTCTGCATAATGGAGCGAACGCATTTATCCAGGTCCGCAATGTGGTCTTTGTTCGGTATGATGATCGAGATCAGCGGTTTTTCCTCAGGCACCCGGTAGACCGTCTTGTACAGTCCCGGGTACTCACCCATCAGGACATCCGCGTTGATGCCGACTCTCTTATAGTGGGCCGCAACAGCCCTTGCTCCTGCCTCAAAAGCATAGCGCTTGCTTTCGGGGTTCTCCGCCGTAGAATCCTTATGGCTTCTCCAGTGATAGAGGACCTTCGGGATATGGCAGACCTTTTCCGCCTTCTCGACAGCCCGCAGGACAAAATCATAATCCTGGGCACCGTCATATTCCGGATCAAGGGCGCCGATCCTCTCATACAGATTTCTGCTCACAACCACCAGATGGCAGATGTAATTCATGCTCCTGAGCAGATCGATGTTGAAATCTGTCTTGAAATGAGGCTGGAAAAACTCTTTTCCATCCATGCTGACCTTATCTTCATCCGTGTAGATAAAGTCTGCTTCCGGCGATTCATTGATCGTTCTGACAATCTCGTACAGTGCGTACTCGGGAAGCAGATCATCATGATCCGCGAAAGCAATGTAATCACCGCTTACGATCCAGAGCGCCGCGTTCGTGTTGTCCGCGATGCCCAGTTCCCTGTCGCTGCTGACATACCGGATCCTTTTATCCTTACCGGACAGTTCCTCCAGGATTCCCTTCAGGGGTGAATCCTTGCCGCTGCCGTCCGAAAAACAGATCTCCCAGTTTGAATACGTCTGTTTCTGGATGGAAAGGACCAGCTCACGCAGATATTTCTCGGGTGTCTTATACAGCGGCACAACGATGCTGATGAGCGGCTGATTGAGAAATTCGTTCTTCGCCTGCGCTGCAAGCTCCTCCTTTGAAGGCTCAAAACGCCTGCGCCACTGCATATAGCTTTCCGTATGCCCGAAAACCTTCTCGGAAAGCTTCTCACGGCATCTGCGGATCGTTCTTCTGAGTCCGTTCCTTTTCAGATAGGCAATAGCTTTTGTAAACATGGAACGCCGGCCGCCAAGCACATTTTTTTCTCCGTTGTTCAGGTCCAGCCGGTATTCCATTTTCTGTCCGTCGGAGGCAATGATCATGTACGCGGTCCTGCCGGCCGGTCTCGGAAAAACTGCCTCAAAGCCGAAACGCAGCTCTTCCGGAGGGAGCTCGGAAAGCTCCTTGTAATTACCGTTGATATCCTGTCTGTAATGCCAGGTCACGCTGCAGGGAACCTTTTCTCTTGAAGATGTGAGCACCTGTATCCGGCAGGGCGAATTGCCCACGGCCCAGCCGCCGACCGCTATCTTTCCGTCGGTCTCGTGCCAGGTCTCAAGATATCCGTCCGGCATCCTAAGGTCCTTCTGCAGCCGTCTTCTGCTGCTCCTGAAGACGCAGGATCTCTTTTCATCCTGATACTGATACACCCGCAGGGTGCGGAACGCTTTGCCTTCCTGGGGCAGATGGATCCAGAGATCATACTCACGGTCTATATTTTCCGATTCCATGCCTCTGGTAATATATTTCTGCCGGATCGCGAGTCCCTCGCGAACCCCAATTTCAACCTGGAGCTCCTGACTGTCGGCAAATGCCCTCAGCCTGTACCCTGCGATCGAATTGCCTTCAAAATACCCCTGCACCACATAGATCCCGGTATCACGCCTGTGAAACCTGGCCAGGGTAACCACAAAATGTCTGTCCATAAAAATTACCTGTTTCAGAAGAGGGTAAACGGCTCTCTGTCTTTCGCAAAGTTAGGATTGTAGTACGGATCACCCGCATCAACAACCGTTCCCCATCTCTCCCTGAAATGCTTGATTTCCTTCTCAAACCTGGCCTTTTTCTCCGGGGTGTCCTCATAGCCTCTCGACTTGGACTCATAATGATGCCACAGCGAAAATGGCGTAAAAACGACCAGGTATCCCTTTTCGCGCAGACGCAGGCAGAAATCCACATCATTGAGGGCGACAGCGAAGCTCTCATCGAGGCCGCCGATCTCATCATATTTCTCCCGGCTGACCATCAGGCAGGCGGCTGTCACCGCGCTGTAATTGCCCGCGATCTGCAGGCGCATCATAAAGCCGTAATCTGTCTTCTTCTTTCCGTGGAACACATGTCCCGCAAAGCCGCCCGGACCAAGGATGATGCCTGCGTGCTGCACCGTATCATCCTTGTAAAGCAGTTTTGCGCCAACACACCCGACATCGCTTCGCTGGCAGAAGCCCGCCATCTCCGCTATTGAATCCGGCTCGATCAGCTCGGTATCATTGTTCAGCAGCAGAAGATATTTTCCCCTGGCAAACGTAACTCCGAAGTTGTTGATCGCGGAATAATTGAACGGCCCCTCCCATTTCACGACTTTCACCTGAGGAAACTCGTGTATGATCTGGTCATAGTAGCTGAAGGTCTCCTGCTGCGTGCTGTTATTCTCCACAACAATGATCTCAAGACGCCGGTAGGAGGATCGCTCCATGATCGAACGAATGCAGGTATCCAGATCCTCCCGGTGATCCTTATTCGGAATGATGACCGAGACCATAGGATCATCCTGCAGAGAAACTCTCACACGATTAAGACCCCAGAGATCGAGGATCTGTGCCTCACCCGGAATACCAACGCGCTTCAGATGCGCGTCGATCGCTTTCCTGCCTGCTTCGTAGGCATACATCTTGCTCTTCGGATTCTGTGCCGTTGAGCCCGGATGCATTCTCCAGTGATACAGGATCTTTGGAATATGGAAGATCCTGTCTGCTTTTTCTGTGCATCGGAGGATCAGGTCATAATCCTGCGCACCGTCAAACTCGCTCCGGAAACCGCCGATCTCCATAAACCGATCGATGCGCACCGAAAACAGATGCGTAATATAATTGTGCGAGCGCAGCAGATCCGGTGAAAAGTCCGGTTTCAGATTCGGGTCATAGAAGGATCTGCCATCCATGCTCATCTTGTCTTCATCCGAATACAGGACGTCCGCCCCTGTCCGTGCGACCGCCGCGGCAAATTCATAGAGCGCCTCCGGCGCAAGCGTATCATCATGATCCAGAAGCATGATGTAATCACCGCAGGCCAGGCGGGCGGCCCCGTTCGTATTTTCGGATATTCCCAGGTTCTTTTCCAGGTACGCAACGCTGATCCTGGAATCCAGGGCAGCATATTCTTCAAGAACAGAGCGCACCTTCTCATCCCGGGCGCCTTTATCATCCACACTGGCATCCGCAATGCACAGCTGCCAGTTCCCGTAGGTCTGATTCCGCACGGAATCGATCATCGCCCGGAGATACTCTTCCGGGGTGCGGAATACGGGCACGAGGATGCTGAACTTAGGCTGTACGGGCAGCTGGCTGATCCTCTGTCCCGCAAGTGTATCCGCGTCCGCCCTGTGAGCCTCTGCCCATTCCTGATAAGCTGCCGGAAGGGCGTTCTTATCCCGGAACGGCGGCAGCGCGCGGACTCTTGCCATGACAAAATTTCTGGCGGAGCGCGCCTTCTCGATCAGTTTAAACGCCTTTGTAGACTGCTGCGCCGCCAGAAGAGCGCGGACACGTCCCAGTTCCTCTTTCGCGGCGTCCCGTTCAAACCAGGCATCGCGCATCTCATCCAGATGATCCATCATCCGGACTGTTTCCAGTTTTCCCCGGATACAAAGCGATTCCATCTTCGGGAATTCCCCCGTCAGGATAAACGCCGGGTCCGTAGACCAGAACTGCGTCCACCCGTCTCTCTCAAAACCGCCCTGAGCCCGGAAAGCAACCGGGTACAGGCTCTCCGCGCATTCTATTCTGACGCGGCAGGCGATCCGGTCAAGCGGATCCCAGCGGACCTTTGCAGGATGCCTCATCTGCCCAAGTGGCACATCAAGGAGAAAACTCCCGTCCGCCTCCGTAACGAGCGGGCAGACGATCTTATGGTCCTCGTCAAATTCCTCATCCTGTGCAGCGTAATAGAAGGCCGTCTTCCAGGTATGGCTGCCGCGGCGCCCTTCATACTCCACTTCCTCCCTGAGGTCGCGCGAACCCGGAGTGATCCGGGCAAACAGCTCGCGGATCGGAACAAGTGTCCCGGTGACACTGTTCTGCCATGCCCTTTCCATCTCCTCATAACGGCGGATCTCTTTACGGTCAAATCCTTCATCCTGAAGAAGCTGTTCTTCCGCGCCTTCTTCGAGATTCCGGACTGCAAAATAATGCCAGATCCGGTACATCACGAACCGGACCGGAATCGGGAATGTATAAGTCCATTCATAGTCGATCAGGTGCCATGTTCCCTCCGGGCTATCCATCAGGAAATTTTCCGGTACCATGTCAAGATCTGTTACGGGCAGTGTTTTCGCGCCTGCCGGCCAGTCGATCTGCCCGAAAGTCTCGGCGAATGACCTTGTAAAGGTAAAATCCGAAACCGCCTTTTTTTCAAGAACGCAGCACAGATCATGCAGGATCCCTTCAGCCTCATCCCTCTTTCCTTCCACGCAGAGCTCGTGAAGATAATCTTCCAGCGTCCGCGATGACTGAAGATACTCAAAACGAACAGCATTTTCCATCGGAAAAGCGCGGTTTACACGGATGTTCGTATCCTCAAAGAGCTGCTGCAGCTCGCGCGAGTGGGAGCACATGTCTTTCACATGCGTTCTCCCTTCCGGGTACCATGCTTCCTTTTCAACTGTTCTGCTGCCGGACGCGTCCTCAAGGATCCTGGTGCACACAGCAAAAGACCTGCTTCTTTCATTCGAACACCTGGCATAGATGACCCTCTCATCCGGCATGTCAGGTTCTTCCTGCTGCGTCAGTATAACAAGGTAGGAATTGGAAAACAGCGGGTACTGTCCGCTTTTCAGAAGCGAATCGTACACAGCGCGCTCATCAAACAGAATGAGCCGCTCTCTGTCAAAGTTGTAGATGTTTGTGTTCAGATCACCCTCAGAGGGAAGATAGCGGTCCGACCAGATCACGGACGGAAGCTTATAATCCGGATAGGGATAATAAAACTCCCTTTCGGGAAAGCCTGCCCTGTCAAAAATGTCTTCGAGTTCAGGTCTTGAAAAAGTGCGCACGCCCGACGGTACCGGGTAGTTTTCAAGTCCCTCAAACAGGTTTCCTGTGTGATCCTCCCTGCAGCCTGCCCAGTACTTGAGCCCAAGCCTGTTCTCGATCGCGATGACCAGCCTTCCGCCGGGCTTTAAGTGTCTGCGGATCAGTTTCAGGAAGGCTGTGTATGGCGCCGTGACGTCCTTTGTGCTGCTCCCATCCGCTGTCCCGGCAATATAAGCCTGCGCGTACTCAAATACACCGATCAGCGTGATGCAGTCATACTTTTCCGTCAGGTTTTTCTCAATATCCTGGAAATTCCCGACCAGGATCTGAATGTTGTCAAAGTCCTTATGCCTCCAGGCATTGACAAGGCTCCTTCTGCGCGAAAGATCGACGCATGTTACGCTGCCGGCCATCTTCGCGAGTGCTCCCGTGACCGCTCCGCAGCCTGCTCCGATCTCCAGAACGCTGTCTTTTTTTGTAAGCTGCAGTGAAGCCGTAATATTCTCACGAACGTGAGAAAGATGGTACAGCACAGCCCAGTCAGCTTCTGCCGCGACAGCCGCGTCCAGATCCTCCGGGGCACTCGTCCGGGCGATCTCAAGCAGACGTTCCTCAATGGCGCCGTCCGAATACAGGTCCTCTCCCGGATACCATGTATAATCCAGTATTACGTTTCCAATCTTTTCCTGCATATACATTCCCCTGTATGTCCGCTTCCGCGGGCAGTTTTCAGTTCATCAGAATGACTTCTGAATTCGTATCATAAAAGCCAACTGTATTTTTGACCGAAACGATCGTCAGGCTGCACGCCTCATACAGCCTGTGATGAACAACAAAATCCGTCCCGTTATACCCTGTACATCCGAGAGAAAGCATATATTCTCCACCCTGCATGTCCATAGCCTGCTCGAAGGCGATCTCCTGAATCTGCCCTTCTTCCATCGGTCTGACTGAGGCCTTTTCAAACAGGCTGTTCGTCCCTGTAATATCTGTTCCCTTCAGATCGGTGATCGTGAATGCATAGATCGGATCGGTGACCCGTTTATGAAACAGTACCTTCATCTGGATGCGGCACCGGGTCCCCTTCTCGATGGTATTGCTTGAGCGCCCCGTCTCGTCAAATATGTTAAACGCTATGATCTCCGCATCCCTGTCCCCGTACTCATTGATCTCGGGATTCGTTGAGAAGGCTGGTGTCCACTGATCCTGCTCTTCTCCCTTTGCAATCTCATGAAATGCCTCCCCGGTCTGCTTTGCCTCCAGCGTATCCAGGTCCAGCTGCCCTACGAGCAGTTTCTTATACAGGTCTACCATCTCGTGCGGGGAGCCTTCCGAAAGCTTCACTCCTTTATCGAGGAGAATGACTCTGTCACAGTATTTGCTGATGCTGCTCAGGTCATGGCTGACAAACAGGATCGTCTTACCTTCCGCTTTGAAATCCTCAAATTTCCGGTAGCACTTTGACTGGAAGAAAACATCTCCCACCGAAAGAGCCTCATCAACGATCAGGATCTCCGGATCGATGTTGATGGCTACCGCAAACGCGAGACGTACAAACATTCCGCTCGAATACGTCTTTACGGGCTGATACGCGAACTCCCCTATATCGGCAAAGTCCAGGATTGACTGGAGTTTGCTGTCGATCTCCTCTTTTGAAAAGCCGATCATGGTCCCGTTCAGGTACACGTTCTCGATCCCGGTATACTCCATGTTGAAGCCTGCCCCGAGTTCAAGAAGAGCCGATATTCTTCCATCAACG
>CADCOP010000387.1 GCA_902803065.1 uncultured Lachnospiraceae bacterium
AGCGCTTTTACGCCGGGGAAGGTCTTCGTGACGTGCTCCATAGAAACAGCATATTCGCTCATCCCATCCGCTCCTTTCAATTCAGGCCGATCAGCCTGTTAGTCTTAAAAACGCTCTCTTACATATTGCTCCAGCATTCTGGCCTCTGCCACCTCGTCCGGTCCTTCGAGGCGGAGTTCTATGTCATCGTTTTCTCTGGCAGATAAACACATGACATGGAAGATCTGCTTTGCGTCTCCCGTTTTTTCTCCGTCCAGAATGGTCACCTTACTGGAACATTTCAGTGCGGCGCCTACAAGGTCGCCGGCCGCTTTTGCTGCGAAACCTGCCGGTTCCCGCAGAATAAAATGAAATGATACCATTCCGATCCTCTCCCTCACCGTTCAAAAATAACTGGTAACAGTATATGGAAAAAGGGTGACTCCGTCACCTGTTGACTGTCACCCTTTTTTGTGTTATTTGTCATTCATCGGAATGACATTTGTCATTCTCCTCTGCTGTATGCACAAAAAACGAGACTGGCCAGTGCCAGTCTCTGCATATATTGATACATTTAATCATCCTGACCGCAGGGTCTTATTCGTCTTTATGCCAACAGTCTGTTTGTTTCTCCATAGCCTGGCGCAGGCATCCGGTCTGCTCCCCGGGGGGGCATGATGTCCGCAGCCCCTTCAGTTTTCAAAGCTCTGCATATACTGGTTCAGCCGCCGGTTCTGTATGACCTGTTCCATCTGTATGCTGAAGGATTCTTTCAGTATGACATCTACAGAACGCCCGACCTCCTGGACAGCTTCCTTGTACTGCCGGAAATGGGGCTCTGTCCCCGCGTGTTCCATGACATATTTCATGACCGCGGGATTGACCGCGCCTCCCGACTGCTGCTCAAGCCTGTCCGCCGTCTCCGCTGATTCCGTCACGGCCCGGAGAGCTGATATCCCTTCGGAATAGAGGAATATCTCAGACTGGATCTGCGGGTCATATGTCAGGCATTTGATGAGTTCCCAGCTGAGCTGTTTGTTCTCAGATGAAGCGCTCATGCCGAAGGAGAGCGTATCCAGCACTGAAAGAGTATCCGCGGAGGGTCCTGCCGGCATGGGCACACAGTCCCAGGAAAAATCCGAATACCGGATGCCGCTCAGTTCGTTGGACTTGAAGGACCGGTATTCTGAAAAGTACATTGGCTCAAACACCACATTGCCGTCCTCGAAATCCGGCTCCCTCTCCCTGTTTCCGCTCTGCAGCTGGCTGAGCTTATCATAAAAGATCAGCACCTGTTCCATCTCTTCAGAGTTGAAATAACAGGCGGTTCCCTTCTCATCAAACAATTGGATCCCGTTTGAATCAGATGCATCCTTCCAGGTGTAACCGCTTTCGCCGTACTGATCGACCGCGCTGTTTCCGTTTGTATCCTTTGTGGTCTTTTCGCAGATCTCAAGAAAATCATCCCATGTCCAGTCCATCTGCGGCATGGGGATCCCCTCATTGTCAAGAATCGTTTTGTTTACGAACATCAGCTTCGGCGCGCACTCAAAGGGCAGGGTATAGAGCTCGGATCCGATCATTCCTGTCTGGTAGGCTGCGTCGTAATAATCCGAAGGATTAAATGTTTCGTCATAACCGGCGTACAATGTCAGCGGTTCCAGCACCCCGATCTCCGCCAGGTTGTTCCTGTCTTCAAGGAGAACGACGAACACATCCGGAGCGTCGTGACTCAGGATCTTCTCCGCAAGCCACTCGCTGTAATCATCGAGGATGATCCCGCTCTCATAGGTCACTTCCACATCCGGCTGCGTCTCGTGGAATCTGCGGATGGCGTCTTCCAGGATCTGATACGCGTAGCCGTTCTGAACGCCCCAGTAGCTGTCGGAGAACAGGCCGACAGTCAGTTTTTTATTCTTGGATATGCGAAAATTCCTGTCTGCTTCCGTCATTAAAAACAGAAGCAGGACAGCAATCACCGCAAATATGCCCAGTATCCGGCGAAATCGTCCTGCATTCACATCTCTTCTCCCCGGCTGCGCCCATACCGCAGCCGTTTCATACGGTACCCGCTCACGCTTCAGAAAGCAATAAGCACTGTTATTTATGAATCCTGGGAGTCGATTCTTCTGTTGACTGCTCCCGTCTGCACTGCCCATATGGCCAGCTGCGTCCGGTCGCGCAGTCCCAGCTTGCTCAGGATATGGCTGAGATTGTTGCGCACCGTTCCCTCGGAAAGGTTCAGCGCGGAAGCGATCTCCTTATTTGATAATCCCCGGCCGACCTGGACAATGATCTCCCACTCGTTTTCTTTCAGTTCCTGCGACTGCTTTTCATCTACCTGGATAGAAAAACTGCCCTGCGCCATCTGCGAAAACAGGCGTACGACCTTTGAGGCTATGTCCTCATTGATCATGGCGTTGCCCTGATATACCTTGCGGATCGCCTTGGTCAGTTCTTCAATGGATATGCCTTTCAGAAGATATCCGCTCGCGCCGAATTTCAGGGCGTTGAATACATATTCGTCATCATCGAACGTGGTCAGAATGATTATTTTGATATCCGGATAGTTTTCCTTGATGATCTGCGTGCATACGACGCCGTCCATCTCCGGCATCCGGATGTCCATCAGGATCACGTCCGGCCGCTCCCTGCGCACCGAGCGGATCACTTCCAGGCCGTTCGCAGCGTTCTCCGTCACCGTAAAATCCGGCTCATTGCTCAGAATGATCTGCAGACTCTGACGTATGAGCTCCTGATCATCCGCGATCAGAATTTTAATCTTTTTATCCACTTATGTACCCCATCGGACCGGCAGGGCCGCATCGATCACAAAGCCATCGCTTCCATCATAGGAAAGCGTGCCGCCAAGCATCTGCAGACGCTCTCTCATATGATGCAGTCCGAACCCTTCTTTTACTTCTTTGCTGCCGCATCCATTGTCGCTGATATGGATCCGCAGCACATTATCTTCTTTCGTGATCCGAATGCGGATATGGTCCGCCCTCCCATGCCGGATCGCGTTTGTCGTGCTCTCCTGAACAATGCGGTAAACGACTTCTTCCTCATCCTGC
>CADCOP010000388.1 GCA_902803065.1 uncultured Lachnospiraceae bacterium
ACCATCAACAAGTGGAACGAGATGTGCGACGCCGGCGAGGATACCGAGTTCGGTTATCCGGGAGATAAGATGCACAGGATCGACACGGCTCCGTTCTATGCAACAAGAGAGATGGCCGAGTCCCTGGCAACCTCCGGTGGACTGCAGGTCAATGAGTTCTCACAGGTCCTTAACACAGCAAACCAGCCGATCGAAGGCCTGTACGCGATCGGAAATACATCCGGATCCATGTTCTACGGAACCTATCCGCATTCGCTGAACTGCCTGTCCCACACACGCTGCGTCGTGTTCGGATATAACGTAGGAAAATTCCTGGCAGAGAAATAAAAAATCGGGGAAAATCGGGGGACGGTTCCTTGATTGACAAAATACTGTCAATCAAGGAACCGTCCCCTTATCACATCCCGCTCGATCTCTTCCGGCGTCCAGGGTATGTATATATCCGGCTGAATTCCTTTTTCACTGATGCCTCGTCCCTCGAAGGCTGCTTTTGTCATGCGGATGGGATAAGACAGGATCATGTGTTCGTGGACCTTGAGGCGGATGGGATCGTAGTAATCCAGTGTCCCCATGGAAGGCCGGCCTGCGATCTGCACTTTTGATCCGCAGCGGCGGCACATGGCGGCGAACTGTTCACCTTCATTTTCGCAGAAGGTATCCAGCAGGATCACGATTTTTCCTGGTGCCTTTGCGGCGGGAGAGAGCACTTCATCTTCAATTGGTTCGGGTTCGGCGAAGATGAGCCCTTTTGCGTAATTTTCCTTATAGAAACGGATCTGATCATCGATGATCGCAAGCTGCTCCTGATAAGAAGAGAGCATTTCGCTGTCTGGCTCTGGCCGGGCGGCTTTTTCTGTTTCCAGGGAAGAAATGATCTGCTCTCTTGCGGATTTCAGGAGTGAGAGGCGGATATCACAGTTGTTTCTGGTGCAGAGCACATAGCTGCCCTCATCTGCGATCAGATTGCTGAGTTTTTCTTCGTGGTCAAGGAGAAGAGGAAACAGATTCCAGCCGGCGCCTTCTTCTCCGCCGATGCATCGGCGCAGATCCAGGATGAGCTTGTCTGCGTTTTCAAGTTCAGAGGAATGCTCGGCGCAGAGGTCGTTAATAGCCTTAGTATCCATCCGCTCCATGCGAATATAGGCGGTTTTGCTGGCTCCGGAAGAATCGGGATACATGGCAAATAAGACAGGATACTGTTCTTCTATGGTGAGTGTCTGTTCTGCCAGGGGTGAAAGCTTTATCTTCATGGTTTCCTGGGAACCATCCGCATGTTCAACGGTCAGAGACTGGGCCATGCGAAGGTATCCGCCCCACAGCTCGCGCTCAGGCTCCCTGCTGAAAAAACAGTTGTGCCGGGTCAGACGGCGGACTTTTTCAGGAGTCATTCCCTGCACCTTGAGAATCTTATCTCCCGGGACCAGGCCGGTGTCAGGATCCGCCTGCGTTACATACAGAACATCTTTTGATGCACGGACACGGTAGGATGCTGCCAGGTTCCGGTAGTCGATCCAGTCGTCGCAGTAAAAAGTCAGGTGCCTGTCATGCATATCTCCGGCGAACTGGTGGAGGCTGCGCACCAGCATCTCTACCGTCAGGGTTCCGTAACGGTAATGGGAAAAGACGTAGGTGTGGTATTCTGCGGGCGTGAAATACTGTTTTTTGTGTTCATACCCCACGTAATTATAGTGGATCGTCTTGACGACTGCGTCAAAGAGATCATCCAGATCGATCGGATGATCGCGCAGTTCACCATATAATGCTTCCTCGTATTCCCTGGCCTTTCTGACCCTTTCTACCAGTTCCATAGAGCCTCCGTTTCTTCCCGGTACTTTCATGTCTGATCTGACATCATTCTTCTTTCCGTTACTTTCATGTCTGATCTGACATTTCTTCTTTCTGGTACGTTCATGAATGATCCGGCATCATTCTTATTATATCATTCTCAGATGCATGCTTCAACTCAGATGGGGACTCCTCCGGCTGATCGTCCAAGAGGACCAGCTTCGTGCCGCAGATGCGCGCAGCGGAAATTGTGCTTCGCATGCGTGCGTCGCGTCAAGACCGCCAGGGCGATCCTGAATGCCTGCGCAGGCGATACGCCTGTGTGAAGCAGACGCAGCATATGAGATGCAGCATATAAATACAGTATATGAATACAGCGGGGACGGATGTCCCCGCTGCAAAGGTACTCTCAGGCGTATCAGCCTGTCAGATGAGCCTTTTGTTTATTACAGCTGGGCAACGATCATTCCGGCTACATAGCCGTTGGTGGTTGCCATACCGATGGAGTTGCCTGCGGACGGGCAGGAGTAGCCGAGACCGTAACGGCCGCCCATAGCGTTTCCTGCTGCGTACAGACCTTTGATCGGTGTGATGTCGTTTCTGAGAACGTTGTAGTTCTCGTTGGTGACAAGGCCGCTCATGGTAACCATGGCCGGGGTAGGTGCGCGATGAGCAAGGCTGCCGACAGAAGCCATGAACGGAGCTTCCTCGATCGGGATCAGAGCAATCTTGCCCTTACCGAAATCGGTATCATATCCCTTGTGGCACATCTCATTGTAGCGGGCAATGCTCTCAAGGGCTGTGGCCTTGGTCTCATCATCGTAACCGCACAGGGTGAGAAGCTCATCCAGGGTATCGGCCTTGTACATCTGCGCATAGCCGCGCTCCATGATGGTACCGGTCTTGATGGTGACCTGTCCGTTCTCATCCGGCTCGGAGTTCATGCCTTCAGCCATATCAGCCCAGAACTGAGGACGTCCGAAGTCCGGGCCGCCGTGCTCCATGCCGCTTCCGCAGACGGAGTCGACCCAGTTGGCGTCGACGAGCATGACAGCGATGCCTTCCTCCTGAAGCATAGCCGCGCGGTTGGCTGCCATAATGTTGCCTTCATTGCAGTATCTCTTTCCTTTGGCGTTCAGCTGCAGGCAGCTGTTTGTGCCCCAGGGACTGGATACGCCGCCGCCGAGGATCATGGTACCGCGGGGAGCGGGATCTATGAAACCGCCTGCCCAGCAGCCCATCTTGATGGAAGAACCGTCGCGGCCGCC
>CADCOP010000389.1 GCA_902803065.1 uncultured Lachnospiraceae bacterium
AGATCGCGAAGGCAAACGCCCTGGCTGAGAAGGAGGGCTTCGCAAGATTTGTTTCCGTTCAGGGACATTACAACCTGATCTTCCGCGAGGAGGAGAGGGAGATGGTCCCCTACTGTGATGAGGAAAATATCGCCCTCACGCCCTACAGCGCCCTTGCTTCCGGAAGGCTGTCCAGACGTCCCGGAGAGTGCGGGACAAAGCGCGCGCAGGAAGATACCTACGCGAAGTTTAAATATGACGCCACAGCGCAGCAGGACAATGTGATCATCGAACGTGTCGCTGAGCTTGCTGAGAAGCACGGCGTGACGATGACGGAGATCTCGCTTGCCTGGCTGCTGACGAAGGTAACATCTCCCGTGGTCGGCGCGACAAAGTTTCATCATATTGAGGGCGCGGCAAGAGCGGTGGATGTCACATTGACACAGGATGAGATCAGTTATCTGGAAGAGCCCTATGTACCTCATGCCCTCGCCGGGGTTATGGCGCAGAACAAGCCGGCGGCAGCAAAGGAAAAGCATGTCTGGTCCACGGGAGACCAGAAGATCGGATCATAAAGAGCGGGTCATGCCGACCGGACCGTGCAGCCCGGGGCATACAGATCGGATATAAGGAGGAAATCATAATGGCAGAAAAGATCGTACAGACCGCAGGCAGAAACCAGCTGGGGGAATTTGCCCCGATGTTCGCGCATCTGAATGACGATGTGCTTTTTGGAGAGGTGTGGAATGAAGAAGCAATCGATGTGAAGACAAAGTGCATCATCACCGTTGTTTCTCTCATGGCATCCGGAATTACGGACTCCTCCCTGACCTATCATCTGCAGAACGCGAAGGCCCATGGCGTAACAAAAGAAGAGATCGCGGCGATCATCACCCATGCCACAATGTATGTGGGCTGGCCGAAGGGCTGGGCGGTGTTCAGACTGGCAAAGGAAGTCTGGAAAGAGGAAGAATCCAAAGCCGAGTAACAGGAAGTTGTCTCAAAAGATGATCGCAACATACTGAAATAACAAGGCATACAAACAGGAAAGGAGTAATGATCATGAAAAATCTGGGTTTTGGAATGATGCGGCTGCCGGTCATCTCCGGTCCGACGGACTTTGACTATCCGCAGCTGAATGCTATGGTAGATGCTTTTCTGGAGGCAGGGTATACATATTTTGATACGAGCTTTGTCTATCACGATGGAAAGAGCGAGGAAGCGGTCCGCAAGGCTCTTGTTCAGCGGCATCCGAGAGACAGCTTTACTGTTGCGACGAAGTTCCCGACCTTCATGCTGATCCCGGAGGAAAAGATCGAAGAGACATTTCAGAGCCAGCTGGATCATCTGGGAGTGGACTATGTCGATTACTATCTGCTCCATAACATTCAGACGGTATACTATGACGGGTATGATGGAAAGGGCGGCATTGTAAAAACAACGCATCTGTTCGATCATGCGAAAAAATGGAAAGAGGATGGAAAGATCCGCCATCTGGGCATTTCCTTCCATTCCTCCGCAAAGCTCCTTGACCGTGTCCTCTCGGAGCATCCGGAGATCGAGTTTGTCCAGATCGCTCTGAATCCGATCGACTGGGACAGCGAGCTAGTGCAGGCTGGTCCCTGTTATGAAGTGATCCGCAAACATGGGCGCAAAGTGGTCATCATGGAAGCAGTTAAGGGCGGCGGCCTTGCGAAGCTTCCGGAAGAAGCCGAAAAGCTGCTGAAGGCAGCCCATCCCGACTGGTCGATCGCTTCCTGGTCTGTAAGGTTCAGCCTTGATCTGGATGATGTGATCGCGGTCCTCTCCGGAATGAGTACGCTTGAACAGGTGAAAGACAACACATCCACCAGCAATACAGCTGAAAAACTGACAGATGAGGATCATAAGGTGCTGACCGAAGCCATGCGCATTTACCGGGAGAGCGCGCCGATCAGACAGAGCGAGATCGATCAGTACAGGGGACTCATGTATCACGGCGTTCCTGTAACCGCGATCCTCCAGGCGTACAGCATCTGCCAGATTCAGCCGGATCCCGGCTTTTCAGATGATAATAATTACCTGAAAAATGCCTTTGCCGAAGAGGAACATGTGGACTTCCACGCAGGCCTGGAAAAGCAGGAAGTGATCACTGCGGATGGAAGAGATATCACGGAAACAGTAGAGAAAGCAGTCGCGTGGCTGACAGAGAACAGCTTCTGAACGAACCGTGAGCCAGGGCGGGGCTCCATTGGGGACAGGTTCCCTGGCTCACAGCGGTAGCCAGTCCAGTACTTTTTTGATCTGGATATCCCGGAAATCGCATTCATGCCCCCTTTTTACAGTGAGCCTTCCGAAACGCGCTCTAAGGTCAGCGGGCCGTCCGGCGCCTGGTAAGAGAACAGCCATCCGAGATTCGTAAGCTCTCCCTCCATGGGCTGGTAGACCCGATCCGGCGTGACCGCCTGCCGGAGATCGTAGTCGCTGTTATAACCATTCATCCCGGCATCTGACACATGGATAAGCGTTCTGTGATCGGAGACGGCCAGTCCTTCTTCCTCCAGGAGAGCAGTATAGAGGTCACGGATCCGGGCTTCATCATCCGGGGATGCCGCCGCCCAGTCATGCTCTTCGATATCATATTTTTCCAGCGTCTGC
>CADCOP010000390.1 GCA_902803065.1 uncultured Lachnospiraceae bacterium
CTTCTTTTCCTGCTCTATATCGTTCTGTGCCTTTTCCTTAAGAGCGGCAGCCGCAGCAGTCGCCTCCTGCAGGATCTTATCGCTCTGAGCACTTGCTGTCTTCTGAGCAGAAACTATGATATCGCTTGCCTTGGTCCTGGCCTCCGCCATATCCTTCTCGTACTCGGCCTTCATTGCCTCCGCCTCCGTGCGCGCATTCTCGGCGTCGCGGAGCTGGGCATCTGCCATGGCTTTCCTCTTTGCCAGGATCTCATTGATCGGCTTGAAGAGGAAGCGCTTGATCAGATAGGCCTGAAGAAACAGATTAAGGATCTGTGCGATAAAAGTCCACGGGACGATACCGACTAATTCCTGTACCTGCATTTCATTTCCTCCATTTAATGTTTCGGAATGTTTCAATTCCCGGCCCTTCCGCGCCAAGCGGAAGAACGAAAGATCCTTATGCCAGGAAATTCATGAACATGCCCGGAGCAACGAAAATGAGCAGCAGACCGGTAACGAAACCATAAATACCTGTTGTCTCAGCGATAGCGCAGCCGAGAAGCATGGTAGATGTAACGTCGCCCTTGCACTCCGGCTGACGTCCGATTGCTTCCAGAGCCTTTGCAACAGCATTACCTTCACCAATACCAGGGCCAATGCCCGCGATCAGTGCGCAGCCAGCACCAATTCCACATCCAGCCAGTGCGATACCTTTAGCAAGTAACTGAAATTCCATAATTTTCCTCCTGATTAATCACAGCTGTCATCCAGCCATTGTTTCTAATAATACAAATCTTATTCAGTTTTAAACGATTAGCCCTCTGATGCGTTCTGTATGTACATGGTCGTCAGCATACAGAAGATAAACGCCTGCATGCATCCGGAGAACCAGTCAAAATACACGCTCAGAACAGCGGGAACACCGACATCCAGAATCGGAATCTTTGCGAGAACATCACCCACAACACCGGGGATCAGTCCCAGCAGTGCTGAGCTGGCAACAGCCAGCGCACCATAGATCAGCGCATTGATGACCACGCCCGAGAGAATGTTGCCAAAATGACGGCATGCCATACTGATAGGCGTAGCAAGCTCAGAAAGAATGTTGAATGGCGTCATCACCGGTATCGGCTGTGTGAAACCGAGCAGATAACCGCCGACTCCGCCTGCCTTGATCTTTTCTCTTGTGATCATGATGAAAACGATCACAGCCCATGCGGCTTCTGTTGAAAGATCTGCGGTCGGAGATCTCAGTCCGATCAGACTGATCAGGTTTGATACCACCGATGTCGCAAACAGCGCGGCAACGAAAGGTATCATATACCGGAACTTCTCGCTCATATTTCCGAGTACAAAGTTGTTGGCCTTTTCCACAAGAAACTCAGCCAGCGCCTGCCGTTTGCTGATGTTCTCGACCTTCAGGTCCCGCGTCAGAAAGATGCAGAGTCCCGTGATCAGGAGCATTACGATCCAGCTGACGACCAGCGTTTCCGTGATCTGGAATTTTCCGAGAACCGGAAACTCAAACGGAAAAGTGTAAAATATCTTTGCTCCGGAAATATTTACTTCCATGCACTCCTCACCTCCTTTGTCCTTTCTAAAGAATATATGGCCTTAAAACGCAATGAAGCGTATTAACCCCGAAATCACTGCCTGGCGCCCTGTGCCGCCCGGCCTGATCATGATCCCGCATCCCGGGCGCGGCCGCTGTTTCATGCAGTCCGCTCAGTCCTCCCCGCCGATCCTGCCGAGGAACGGAAAGATGGTGCGAAGCTTGATGCCGATGCTCGGAAACAGGAGCGGAGCGATACCTGCCACAAAGTGAAAGCACGGAGCCGCCACCGCAATGATGATCCATACGATCTGCAGAAGCATCCTCCGCGAATAGCTCGCCCGCATCTTTGCCCTCGCGCTGTCCTCATTCTCCGTGTTCGCCACGTTCTGAACGGTCACGCCCATCATGAAGAAATTAAGAACAGCAATACATCCCCCGCCGAGGCCTCCGAGGATCACCGTGTAATTAAACGGGATCTGTTCCGGAGAAACAGCATGTCCGATCCCGAAAACGATCCACATGATCACGATGAGCGCCGCAGTAACCACAGCGACACGAAGAGTTTCCTTTTTAACAGCAGGAGCCAGATCTTTAAACATGTATGCAACCTCAGTTATACGAATGATATTCGAAATATTGAAAAGGTTCAGAACGGATCCCGGAAAAACGGCTTTTTACCGCGATCCCTGTCCTCTTTTTTCTGCTGTCTTTCAATCATACGGTAAAAATTCTTCGCAACAGTAAAAGAGCCCCCGAGTCCAAAGAAAAAACCGGGAATGTAGATCCAGATGCCAAGTCCGAGCCTGGTCTGCAGAAAATAACAGATCACAAGACATAAAAGCGTGGGTGTCAGAAGCGACAGCCCCAGCTGGGACAAAAGAGAAATGTTCTTCAGGATATCAGACCACTGTTTCATAATAACCCTCAAACATGCGTATTTAAGAAACAAAAAACAGTATGCAAAGCAGCACGGAAACCCGCCAGTTCCCCTGCCATGTATACTCCATCCATTGTAAGTTATTTTAAGAATGATGTAAAGTAAATAAAGATTTAACGCTTGCACGTTTTTAGAAACAAAAAGAGGCGGATCCGGGGCTCAAACCGTCCCGTAACAAGCCAAAAAACAAGCCATCGGAATCTTTTTCAAAAAACACTTGCTTTTTTGAAAAACATCAACTATAATACTGATTGTTCGTCAGAACAGAACGCACCTTTAGCTCAGTTGGTAGAGCACCTGACTCTTAATCAGGGTGTCCAGGGTTCGAGCCCCTGAAGGTGCATAAGGCACTGATTTTGCAGACGTATGAGCTGCGGGGTCGGTGCTTTTTCTATTGCACGGAAAAGCCTGCCCAAGCGTTTCATTTGCGGGGGCGGTGTCTTTTCTATTGTCTGAAAAAGTCTGTATTTGCAGATTTCCAGTTATATGTACCTCTTGTTGAAAGAATGCCTCCCAAGGGATGTAATAATACTGTGATATATCCTTTGATACACTTACATCAGAAAGAGACAAAAACATTTTTTCAGA
>CADCOP010000391.1 GCA_902803065.1 uncultured Lachnospiraceae bacterium
CGGTCTTCCTCCGGGATGTAGGATTCCGAACCTTCCTCCGTGACCGTCTCAACGTATTCGATGAGCGCCTGCAGCGCGGGGGCATCTTCATTCCACTCCGCGAATACTTCCTCCTCGACCATCTCTTCTATCTCTTCCGTTTCTTCCGCCCGCAGGGGCATGCTCATGCCGGCAACCCCAAGTGTAATAGCCATGAGCATCATGATTGCCTTTTTCATTCTTTATACTGCTCCTTTCATTTTATGCTTTTCCTGATTCCTGTTCTTTTGTTTTAACATGGCAGGTATCCCGCCTGCTGATGTTAACAATTCTTCTGTCTTTACATGGCAGATATCCGCCTGCTGATGTTAACAATTCTTCTGTCTTTACATGGCAGGTATCTGCCTGCTGATGTTAACAATTGATTGCTGTATGCTGTAATGATACACTATTTTATGTCACAGATGCATCACAGTCGTAAAACAACGATCCCATTATTCATAATAATACATCAATTATTACATCAATAGGAAGACAAACAACAAATAAAAGCAATTCCCTGATTGAAAAAACCTGTGTTGAGCGATGAAAAATCTGAAAAAAGGGCTTGACACATCCTGTTTCATGCATTAACATGTATATACAAGTAAGAACAACTCAGTGATGCTCTATACCGCATCCTGTTTCATATTTCCGCAAGGGAGAAGGAGGAGACCATGAAAACGAGGAACTTCAAAGAGGAACTGCTGTATGCCAGAGAACACAAATATGCTGTAGGCGCCTTCAATATCTTTAACTATCTGTCCGCGCGCGCTGTCATCCGGGCCGCTTCTGCCCTGGACCTTCCGGTCATTCTTCAGACTTCTGTCACTACTGTCAAGAAATTCGGACCCAACGAGCTTGGAACCATGCTCCGCCAGCTGGCCTGGAACGCTCCGGTAAATGTCATCATTCATCTGGACCACTGCACAAATGTTGAGATCGCCAAGGCCTGCATCGATTCCGGCTGGGATTCGATCATGTTCGACGGCTCCAGGCTGCCGCTCAATGAGAATATCGCAGGCTGCCGCGAGGTCGTCTCCTACGCTCACCGCAGAGGCATCATGGTCGAGGGAGAGCTTGGAAAGATCGGCGGCGTGGAGGATGATATCGTGGTTGACGCCGCGGATGCAACCGGCGCAGACCTGGATGAGGCTGTCTATTTTGCCCGCGAGTCCGGCATTGATGCCTTCGCTCCGGCCATCGGCACAGCCCATGGTGTTTATAAGGGAACCCCGCACATCGACTACAAGCTGGTGGAAGAGCTTTCCAAAGCCATTGATACGCCGCTCGTCGTTCATGGCGGAACCGGACTTTCGGATGAAACCTTCCAGCGTCTCATCAGCCTCGGCGCAGCAAAGATCAATGTCTCCACCGCCATCAAGCATGCTTATATTGACAGCTGCCAGGAATATATGGCCAAGAACCCCGACAAACTGGATCCCATCGACTTCGACCAGTTTATGAACTGCTCGATCAAGGATACCGCCATGAGACATATGAGCGTGTTCACTGCCAATAAGATCTGAAGAGTTCATGGGAGGTCAGAGATGAGTACTTACCGGGCAAATTTCCCTGTCGATCTTCACAGTCATTCCAACCGGTCCGATGGCGCTGACACGCCACAGGAACTGATCGATCACGCAGTCGCCGCCGGAGTAAAGATTCTGGCGATCACTGACCACGACATCCGTCCGCCAAAGAATATCCTCCTGGATGACGGCACTTCGATAGATGCCGTGGAGTATGCCTCTTCTAAAAATCTGATCCTTCTTCGGGGCATCGAAGTATCCTGCGAGACCACGGCGGAAGACTGTCACATTGTCTGTCTCGGCTGCAACTGGGATGACCCTTGGTTTGACAGCCTGGAGCAGTCGGTCGTCGCCTCTAAGCTGGACAGCTACAAAGAGCTTGTCCGGCGTCTGACCGAAGACGGTATGCCGATCAGCTGGGAAGAAGTCCTGGATAACCAGGGACATCCTGTGACGGAAGATCATGTCCAGAAAAAAATGATCTTTGAACTGATGGGGAAAAAGGGCTTCACCAGAGACTGGAGCGAAGCCAAGCTTCTTATTAAAAATACGCCCCGCTACCACATTGAACGCCAAAAGCCCGATCCCCTGGATGTGATCAGGGAAGCGCACCGGACAGGCGGCATAGCCATCATGGCGCATCCGTATCTGGTCAATGAACCGGTCTGCCTGCCGTCCGGAACCATGAGCCGCGGTGAATATATTGACCGCCTCATTGAAGCAGGGCTGGACGGTATCGAAGCCAGCTATACCTACGCAAAGACCAGCTACGGCGGCACTCTCACTCCTGAAGAGATCGAAGCAGAGGTTCGGAAAATATATACCGGCCGCGTGAGCATCATCTCCGGCGGCTCCGATTACCATGCCGACGCGCGAAAAGGAGCTAAAAAGATTCGTGAAACCGGTGAATGCGGGATTACGTGGGAATACTTTATGAGCAACCCGGTTCTGCGCTCCTTGCTGCCGGCGGAGCAGATCTCATAACTCTCCTTCTCATCCCTATGAAATCAGTGAAAATGGCTGACTCTTATGATCCGGCTGTATCA
>CADCOP010000392.1 GCA_902803065.1 uncultured Lachnospiraceae bacterium
GATCATCACCATCAAGCTGATGAACGAGATGGTCAGAAGACATGTAAAATACGGCGTTGCCACACTTTGCATCGGCGGCGGCCAGGGTCTGGCTGTTCTGTTCGAACTCTGCGAATAATAAGGCTCGCCTTGTAAGCGGGGGAAACGGGTTATGCTGAAGGATTACCATACACCATACCGCAATCTATACGATACCCTGGCAGCATCCGCGGCGAAATATCCGGATAAGCCGGCAATCATTGACGATGATGAGGAAGTCTCCTACAGGGAGCTTCTGAAACGGGCGGATGAAATTGCAATGGTTCTCAGGGTGAAATACAGGCTCAGGGAGCAGGACCAGATCGCGGTTCTGATGGTCAACACAGCAAATGCAGCAGCGGTTTTCTACGCAGCTATGAAACTCGGATGCGTCGCCCTGATGATCAACACAAAACTGCGCGAAGCGGAGATCTGCAGTTATCTGGAAGAACTGGATCCGAAAGTAATCTTCAGCGACGCGCAGTGGCTTGACAAAGCGGCTCCGGCAGCGGATAAGCTCGGACTTCCCCCGGTGATCACTGAAAAGACAAACTTTGACAGGGAAGATCTGCATGTTCAGATCAGCAGTACACAGAATATAGAAGACACTGCAGTGATCATGCACACCTCCGGTACTACGGGAAAGCCGAAAGGCATCATGGTAACGCAGAGGAACATCCTGGAAGCAGCCTACGGATATCAGGAAGTGCAGAAGACAGACGCGTCAGACATAACGGTGCTGTCGGTTCCGATATTCCACATTCTTGGCCTGAGCTGCGTGATGACCCATTACATTTACGCCGGAGCTACCGTGGTGTTTTCCAGGTTCTACCATGTGGAGACGGTTCTTGAGAAGATCAAAAAGTACAGGGCAACTCATTTTCACTCGGTACCGACTATTTATCTGCAGCTGATCGCCAGTGACTGGCCGGGAAAGGACTTAAGCTCACTCAGGAAATGTGTGTGCGGAGGGGCTTCCATCAGTAAAGAAAACATAGATGCTTTCTGTGCTCTGGCGCCGAACGCCTTTCTGCACCTGGCATACGGCATGACCGAAACAGCCGGCTCCGGCACTCTTTCCGCGGTCCATAAAGGCCCGCTGCGGCCGGTGCCCAATGTGGAAATGATGGTCGTCGATGCCGAACATAATCCGCTGGGTCCTGGAGAGATGGGCGAACTTGTTTTTATTGGTCCCTGTGTGGCGAGAGGGCGCTGGCAGCTGCCATCTCTGCCTGATGACCATTTGTACAGCGGCGATGTCGGCTACATGGATGAACAGGGAAATGTGTATGTGGTCGACCGTCTGAAAGACATTATCAACCGGGGCGGAGAGAAAATATTTCCGATCCAGATCGAAAAGGTGATCATGGAATACCCCGGCGTTTCAAAAGCTGCGGTTTATGCAGTAAGCAGCGAGATATACGGGGAGGTTCCTGCCGCAGCCATTATTCCTGAGCAGGGAGCGCATATCAACCCCGTGGAAGTAAAAGAGTATCTCCGCACCAGGATAGCGACATATGAGATGCCGGATCTGATCGAGATCGTCTCGGAATTTCCGGTCACACAGAACGGAAAGGTGCGTAAGGCAGAACTGAGAAGACGCACGGAAGAAGGAGGATGGTAACATGCGAAAACCCGCGGTACTGACTGCGAAAGAAGCGGTGGATCTTATTCATGACGGTGATACGCTCTGTACGATCGCCATGACACTCATTTCCGCCAGTGAAACTGTATTAAAAGAGGTGGAGAACCGTTTCCTGGAGCAGGGGCACCCGAGAGACCTTACCTTTTTTCATACCTGCGGACAGGCGTCCATCGGTATGCCGGGAGGAATGACCCGCCTGGCGCATGAAGGCCTGTTAAAGAGGGTATACGGCGGTCACTGGGGACAGTCGGCTAAGATGATGGATCTGATCGCAGGCAACAAGATCGAGGCATTCAACCTGCCGCAGGGCCAGATGGCGAACATGTTCCACAGCATGGCGCTCAAAGAGCCCGGAAAACTCTCCAAGATCGGTATCGGTACTTACATCGATCCCCGTGTGGAAGGCGGAAAGATGAACCAGAAGACAAAGGACTGCGGAGATGACGCGGTAGGCCTGGTCACCGTGGACGGAGAGGAATACATCCAGTACAAGCCGGTTCCGATCGATGTGCTGCTTATACGCGGTACATTTGCCGACGAGAACGGAAACTTAAGCACAGCGCATGAAGCCATGGTGCTCGAAGTCCTTCCAGCGGTCATGGCGACCAAGAGATGGGGCGGAAAAGTCATTGCCCAGGTGGAGCGCATCGTGAAAGCAGGCTCCATCAGCCCCAAGGATGTGGTGGTGCCGGGCGTCCTGATCGACGGCATCGTTGTCTGCGACGACCCCTTTGAAGATCACCGCCAGACACGTTCCTGGTATTACGATCCCTCCTATTCAGGGCAGGGACTTGCGCCGGAACAGGCAGCAGCGACCATCCCGCTCACAGAGCGGAAAGTGATCGGCCGCAGAGCCATGGCTGAACTGGTTCCGGATCAGATCATCAACATCGGCACCGGGATCCCGAACGATGTGATCGGACCGATCATCGCGGAGGAAGGACTTTCGGATACGGTCATGGTTACCGTAGAGTCCGGCGTGTACGGCGGAACGCCGCAGGCGACCATCGACTTTGGTATCTCCATGAACGCGCAGGCGCTGATCCCGCATGACAGACAGTTTGAACTCTACAACGGCACCGGCATTGATTACACATTCATGGGCGCCGGAGAGATGGATGAGAACTGCAACGTCAACGCGACCCGGATGGGAAGCAAAGCACCTGGCGCCGGCGGATTTATCGACATTACAGCAACCGCCAAGAACGTTATTTTCTGCTCAACCTTCACAGGCGGCGGCCTGAAAGTCGGTTTCTCCGACGACGGCATTGAGATCCGGCAGGAAGGCAAGTTCAAGAAGCTGGTCAAGCAGGTGCAGCAGATCTCCTATAACGGAAAAGTTGCTCTGAAAAACGGACAGAATGCTCTGTATGTGACAGAGCGCGCAGTATTCAGACTTACCGAGAACGGCCCGATGCTGATCGAAGTGGCAAAAGGCGTTGATATCCAGAAGGATATCCTTGATCAGATGGAGTTCACCCCGCTGATCGCGGAAGATCTGATCTATACGGATACTGCGATGTACAGCGACGGGCCGGCCGGCCTGAAGGCACTGATCGACGCGAAGGAAAGCTGACAGGAGGAAGAGAAAAATGAAACCGATGAGACTGCATCATGTCGGCATCATCATGACGACAATGGACCGGGCAAGAGATTTCATGGAGCAGTTCGGTCTGGAAGAAGATTATATGGAATATGTGGACGCGTATCATGCGTACTGCCTCTTTACGAAGTATTCAAGCGAGGAGAGTCCCATAGAACTGATCATCCCGACCGAGGGTGTGCTGACAGAGTTCCGCAACGGAAAAGGCGGACTTCACCACATCGCCTTTGAAGTGGAAGATGTGGAAGCAGCCAGAAAAGAATTTACGGAAAAGGGTCTGGGCATGCTGGAGACAAAGGCTGTTGAAGGAGCCGGCGGCATCATCGTGAATTTCCTTCGTCCCCGTTTCGGGTTTGGCGTCCTGGTCGAGTTTGTACAGCAGGTAAAGGAAAGACCGGGATCAAGATAAAGGAAGATATAACAGGTTCACTGTATTTCAGAACATAAAGGAGGAAACAGAAAATGAGCATTAAAAAAGTTATGGTCATCGGAGCAGGCATCATGGGAAGCGGCATCGCACAGACATGCATCGAGCATGGTCTTACC
>CADCOP010000393.1 GCA_902803065.1 uncultured Lachnospiraceae bacterium
CCTGAGCCAGACCTGTTTTATTCTCCCTCCGGCCTTTCTGCCTTCCCGGAATTATAAAGCTCTTCCAGCCGGCCTGCCGCCTCCTTGTTTCCCCGTTTTGCAGCTTTTCTGAACCAGTAGGCAGCCTTCTCATAATCTCTGGCTACACCGTTCCCGGAATTGTATAGCAGCGCAAGATTATACTGTGCGGACGCATCTCCCTGATCCGCGGCCTTCTGGTACCACTTTGCGGCCTCAGTATAGTTTTTTTCCGTACCGCGGCCAACATTGTACATGTAACCCAGATAGCTCTGAGCTGCCGCATGTCCCTTATCCGCAGCCTTCCGCAGCCAGGCGATTGCCTGAACATCATCTTTGGGAGTGCCTCTTCCGGCGGCGCACATCGTGCCCAGGAGATACTCGGCATAGGTGTGCCCCTGCTCTGCCGATTTTTTGTACCACTTCACTGCTTCTGCGTCGTCCTTCGGTACCCCCTGCCCGTTCGCGTACTGAATGCCCAGATTGCACTGTCCGCCGGGATCCCCCTGTTCTGCTGACTTGCGGAACCACTCGACTGCTGCAGCCTGATCCTGCGGTACACCCTTGCCTTTCGAATACTGAACACCCAGGTTGCACTGCGCTCCGGCATGCCCCTGTTCTGCAGCCTTCAGATACCAGCGGACCGCCTCCGCGTGATCCTGCGGAACTCCTTTTCCCGCCGCGTACTGGGTCCCGAGGTTATACTGGGCCACCTTGTCTCCCTGCTCTGCGGCCTTCCTGTACCATTTCGCCGCTTCCGCAGCATCCTTGGGGACGCCCCGGCCGATACTGTACAGGTACGCAAGATAGCTCTGTGAGGATGTGTGCCCCTGCTCCGCAGCTTTTCTGTACCACTTCGCAGCTTCAGCATAATCAACAGCGGTACCTTTTCCGTTTGAATACATGTACGCGGCATAGCTCTGTGCTTCAGCCAGTCCGCGCGAGGCTGCCCGGATGTACCATTTAAGCGCTTTCTTATAGTCCTGCTTTACGCCCTGTCCGAAATAATACCTGGAGCCTTCTCTGAGCATATCTCTGTCGCTCATATTCTCCCGGAGATCATCATCGTCGTCTTCGTCGTCTTCGGTCTTCAGGCCTGACGTCTCTGTCTCAAGGAGTTTCGAATCAAAAGCAAAACCGCCGTATGTATTGCTGCCGGTTTCTTCCTTCCTGCTGACATCCTCGGTGAATACATCATCATCATTATCATCATCGGTGATCTCAGTCAGTTCGTCACTGACAAAGGTCTGCCCTTTATCCAGCAGCATGTTTCTGGTCCGCTCAGGGAAGGAATTGAAAATATCCTGATAATAATCAGTCTTTCTGCCGGCCTCTTCCTTCGGATGAACGCGCACGCGCTCATTATTATTGTTGAACAGCATCTCGCGGAAAACATAGACCGCCCTGGTCTTGCTCTTACGGATCTCCTTGTTCTTTTTCGAATCCTTCGGATCGAACACCGTAACGCTGATCTTTTCGATCAGTTCATTGCAGTAATCCACGATATTCGTGATCTGTTCAAGATCGATGCAGATATACTTCAGAGGGCCATTGTGCAGCTCCACCGCTTCCCGGTCAAAGGATGCCTGAAATTCCTCCAGGCAGTTTTCGCTGCTGAGCGAATTCCGGCTCACGTAGAAGACCATGAAGCTGCAGCAGTAATCGTGAATCGCCTCGATCGCGTCACTTTTCCAGGACGGCTTTGTTTTATCCAGATTCTTCTCATCGATCCAGATATTATACCCATACCGCTGAAAAACAGCCGCGTCGCGATAGACCCTTTCGCAGTCCTGCGCGCTGTAGCTGATGAATATGAACGGCTTATCCATATCACACTTGTTTATTTTTTTCAGGTACTCAATATAATCCGCCATATACTTTTATCCTCCGCCGGGTAATGCTCAGCTTTATAAATACGCTGTGCCGCCCTGATATCCATGTGCTCTCCCGCTTATTCCCAGAAATCCTTTTTCCCTGCAGCAGGGATCAATACCTTTCGAAGCTCCATCATCGATGTGTAATTGGGAAGAGCATAGATGGGCCTCTTCTCCTTCAGCAGAAGCTTTAAAAGCTCATTGTAATCTGTGACGATCTGCTGCAGATCATCACCGGCGCCAGCCCTTTTAAGCCTCTCTGAAAGCTGTGCGGCACATTCACCGCATACGTACAGTTTTTTCAGATGCGGATCAGCGCAAAGCTTTTCATAATCAGTATCCTCGATCCAGGAGATATCGTGCCCGTCTCCGGTCCTGTTGTTCAGGCACAGAACGGCCGTATAATCCTCCCCGATCCCGGTCAGATAGGAAAAAGCCTGGTTGCATCCCGCAGGGTTCTTGACAAGAATCATCTGCAGCCGGTTTCCTCCGATGTTAAATGTCTCAAGCCTTCCGAAGGCTGACTGGGTACTTGCCAGGGACGCGGCAGCTTTGCTGACCGGAAGCCCCAGCGCTTTAACCGCGCCGATGGCAGCTGCTGCGTTGTAAACATTATACACGGCAGGAACAGCGATCTTTACCTCCTGTTCCTTCCCTCCGATGCGCATCACAGCCGTACTGCCGTCCGGCGCGATCCGCAGGATCTTTGTTACCGCCACATCCGGCTCTGCCCTCCTGTAGCCGCAGCCGGGGCACGCAAAGCCGCCCAGATGGGCGTATACATGGTAATCATACGTGTACTCACTGCCGCACCTCGGGCAGACATGTGCATCCTTCAGGTCAACATTTCCCTGTACGCCGACAGACTTATCCATACCATACCAGATCACGGGATTCGGTGTTCCCAGGGAAAGTGATGCGGACAGCGGCTCTTCCGCATTCAGAACAAGGATCGTTTCCGGTACTTTTTCTACTCCCTTACGGATCTCCTTCAGCGTATTTTCAACACCGCCGTACCTGTCGACCTGATCACTGAACAGATTTGTCACGACTACCGCCTTCGGATGGATCAGCGGAACGACCTGCTTAAGCGCTGCTTCATCACATTCAAGTACGGCATAATGCGTCTTCGGTTTTCCCGTGGCTGTGGCGTTGCACGTAAGGTCGGCGGTAATGCCGGAGAGCAGATTTGCCCCGGAACGGTTCAGTAGGCATGCCTTGCCGCAGGCTGTGACTGCGTGCTCGATCATACTGCAGGTCGTTGTCTTGCCGTTCGTCCCGGTGACCACAACGATCTCCATTCCTTCCGATACTGCCTCAAGTATATGATCAGCAAACTTCATGGCAACATCTCCGGGCACGGCCGTACCGCCTCTTCCGGTCCTGCGGAGAAGCGCTCTTGTCCCCTTGCAGGCTGCCACTGACAAAATTGTTTTTATTTTACCTGGTTTTGACATATATGCTCCTTGCTGCTTAAAAAATAGTAAGTCGGGATTCACCCTGATTAATAATTATACATCTCACTGCGTGCCCGTGTCCACGTTTTTGTACCCCCGTTCAGGATCATACACGAAAACTTCTGTCTTATCATCCCCGGCCGGCCAAAGCAGAATGCTTCGCTGCAGATCTGTCCTGAACACCTCACAGCCGGCTTTTTCAAGCCTGCTCAATGTTTCCGGGGCCGGATGTCCGTACATATTGTTCCTTCCGCACGAAATAACGCAGATCCCGGGTTTCAGAAGTTCCAGGAACGCGTCTGAATTCGCGTTTTTTGACCCGTGATGCCCTGCCAGCAGCACATCGCATTTCTGTTTATCCTTATCCTTCTCCTCTGACAGAAGTCTGCAGAATTCCGTCTCGCCCTCCTTCTCAAGGTCTCCTGGAAACACTGCGCAAAAACCGTCACTCTCCATCCTGATCACCATGGAATTTGCATTCGCCTCATCAGTCAGTCTGTCTCCCGGAAAAAGACAGGTTAAAACCGTACTTCCAAAGCGCAGCCGGCTCAGCAGACTCATTTCCCATACGCGGATCCCTTTCTCCTCAGCAGTCTTACATACTTCTCTGAGATGAGCGTCCCGGGCGGATCCTGTCAATGATACCGCAATCGAATCCACCGTGATCCCGCCGGTATTCATGCCCGCAGCTCCCACCTTATATCCGTCAAGCAGTTCTTCGATGCCATTGGTATGATCCTGATCGCCATGGCTTAAGAACACGCAGCTGATCCTGGATATCCCGTAATATTTGAGCAGCGGTTCGATCCTGTACTTCCAGATATCTGCCCTTGACGTACTTCCGCAGTCAAACACAAAGCAGCCGTCCCTGCCCCAGGCGATGGCACATTGTCCCTGGCCCACGTCAGCAGCGATCATCCGCATGCCTCTGTTTCTGCTGCGCGGAAGGATCAGCACGAGAGCAAACACCGACAATAGAGCACAGCTTCTCAAAAACGTTCCCGTCCTTCTCCTCCGCCTTCTGTGTATGCTGCCTCTGTGCATCAGAAAGCCCCACACAAAGAGCGCAGCGTAGTACAAAATCATCCCGGTCTTGCGCGGGCTGCCTGTAATGATCACAGAGCCTGGCAGCATCTGCTCCAGAAGGCAGGCCGAGCGGATCACCTTAAGGATCAGGCTGCAGGTTCCGGCGGCAAATATGCCTGCGGGAAGGAAGATCATGCCAGCAAGAGCTGCCGCAAGTCCTGCCGTCATAAATACGCTCATGCACGGGATCAGGAACAGATTCACAAGAAGCGACCACGGTGTGATCTGATAATAATACATGCAGACAAGGGGGACTGTTCCCGTCCAGATGGCAAGTCCCGCCGTTACAGGTGACGGATTCTCCCTGTCAAATACTCTTCTCCATGGTTTTCCAAGACCGCGGAAAGCTTTCCGCAGCAAAGGCTCCAGCAGATAAAGCGAGAGAAGGCATCCAAAGGAGAGCGCAAATCCGGCATCCGTAAGCATATAAGGCCTGCCGCGAAGGATCAGGACCGCCGCCGCAAAGAGCGCTGTGGGAACATCATTTGTCCTGCCCGTGATCTGGCTTCCGATCCAGAAGATAAACATGACCGCCGCCCTGACAGCTCCGGTCCCGTTTCCTGTAAGAAAGCTGTAAAACAGGACGAGAGCCCCGCTGCAGAATCCCGAAACGGCGAAGCTGTGCCTTCGTTTCCGCATCACATCCCACACAGCCATTCCCAGAAGGCTGATATGCAGTCCCGAAACCGTACATATGTGAAGGATTCCTCCATCCCTGTACAGCTGTTTCAGCCCTTCCGGCATTGCCTCCTTTCTGCCAAGGAGAATGACTTCCAGCATGGCTGCATCCTCAGGCGGGAGAACTCTGTGAAAGGCGCGCGAGAACCTGTCTGCAAGTCTGTCCGCAAGCCTTCCCGCGGAGATATTCCTCTTAAGGTAGTCCACGCGGCAGTCCTTCAGCAGAAAAACGATATTTCTTGCCCTGGCGTATTTCCGGTAGTCAAATTCCCCCGGCGCAGACGCATATTCGGGCATGGCAAAACGCCCGGTCACAATGACCTGGTCTCCGCGGCATATATCCTCCGGTTTTACATGATCATCCGTTACGGAGCACAGCACGGCGGCGCTGCGCCTCTGCCGCTTTGAAAGCATGCCGAAAAAA
>CADCOP010000394.1 GCA_902803065.1 uncultured Lachnospiraceae bacterium
GCTTCCTTATAGATGCCTGTATCCGACCCGCAATCCCCGAAGAGGCGCATTGCCTCCGCTTTCTCCCATCTGGATTCGACCAGATGCGTCTGCATTCCCACATTGTATTTTCCAGCGAGTTCTCCAAGGCCTTTCAGCATTTCCATGGTACATGTCGGAGCAAATCTCGGCGTGAGTATCGGTCTTGCATTGCGATTGTCTGCGTACTGCTCCAGAAAAGCTTCAGTTTCTTTTAAAGACTCATCCGTTGTCTCACACAGATACGAAGGGCTCCCCGTATCCATATTGACTTTGCCGACAAAGGCAGACAGCCCTCTCTGCTCCAGATCAGAGAGCAGAAGGCCCGTAGCTTCCCGGTGGATCGTACCGAAAATCACAGCGTGCATGGTGCCGTGCGCGATCATATCATCCGCAAACGCCTGGTATACCTGCCGCGCGAAATCCGCATCAGCATACTTTGCCTCCAGCGGAAATGTATACTGGTTCAGCCAGTCACTCAGTAGAGCGTCCATGGCGAGACCGCGCTGCGGATACTGCGGCGCGTGAACATGAAGATCCGAGAAAGCCGGAATGATCACATCATCTCCGAAATCCGTCACCAGGCATGCAGCATACTTCTCCGGGAGAACCGGACAGATATCTTCCACAATACCATCGCAGACGATGATATAGCTATTCCTGTGCTCCGCCATTCTCTCCTGTGTCTCAGAATAAACGATATTTCCGCGATATATCTTGATGCCCATCCAAAGTCTCCTCTCCCGGCTGCGTTTTTTCATCTGTATAAACAGCAGACCTGTCTGCAGTGATTATAACAAACGGATTTATTGTAAAGCAGGGGGAACAGGCGGGAGACAGGGGACAGTCTCCCCAATTCTGTGATAAAATATAACTGCAGCATTTGTTATGTTTGGCAGCGGTATAGAGCTTTTGAGGTGCAGATATGGATCAGTTTTATGAGGCTCATTTCAGAATTTTCAAATATCCGAGGACTCCGCATATCGAAGGTTCCCGCCTTCAGCCCGGAGATGAAGATCTCAGTCAGATTCCTTTCGACGCGATCAGGGGCAGACATCTGGTGGTTGAAGAAAAGTGCGACGGGGCAAATTCCGCGGTTTCCTTTGACGCGGACGGAAACCTTCTGCTGCAGAGCCGCGGGCACTATCTGACCGGAGGATACAGGGAACGGCACTATGATCTCATGAAACAATGGGCAATGGCACACAGGGATACGTTCTATGATCTGCTGGGAACGAAATACATTATGTACGGGGAGTGGATGTACGCAAAGCATACCGTTTTTTATGACGCTCTCCCCCATTATTTCCTGGAATTCGATATTCTGGACCGGGAAACCGGTCTTTTCCTGGATACCCCCACGAGGCATGCGATGCTCAAAAATCTGCCGGTCGTGTCAGTTCCGGTGCTTGGGAGCGGTTCATACAAGACCAGACAGGAACTGCTGGACCATCTTGGACAGTCGCGGTATGTGACCGGACACCAGCGGGAAAACCTGAAACGCGCTGCCGAAAAACTCGGACTGGATGCTGAGAAGATCTGTGATGAGACTGAACTGTCCGGTATGATGGAAGGGCTTTACATCAAGATCGAGGAAGATGGCAGAGTCGCTCATCGGATGAAATATGTTCGCGCCGCATTTATACAAACCATAGATTTCTCGGAAACGCACTGGATCGACAAGCCGATCATACCCAATCAGCTGGCAGTTCCTGCAAATACTTTGTTCCTGTAGGAAGCAGGTGCGCTGCGGGAATTAACGCCCGGCAGCAAAGGAGGCGATCGATATTCGTTTTTTAAGCCAGATTGAAAACTGTATACCCCGCTCTCCGGCAGAGCCGATCGACTGGGACAGGATCAGAGAGCTTTTCCCTTCTTCCTGGTTTGAAGATATGAAGGATACACACCAGAACCCGGTCTTTCACGGTGAAGATGACGTATATACTCATACCCAGATGGTCTGCCGGCGTCTGACAGAAACTCCGGCATTTTACAAACTGCCGGATATGCAGAGAACCGAACTGTTTCTCGCAGCCGTCCTTCATGATATCGGCAAAGTAAAGACCACCCGGCTGGAAGACGGAAGCTGGGTATCGCCGCATCACGCATCTGCCGGGAGCAGGATCGTCAGGAAATATCTCTGGGAAACCGCCGGATTCTGCGGGACCCTGGAAATGTTCATTTTCCGGGAAACGGTCTGCGCGCTGATCCATCACCATATGCTGCCTGTTTATCTGATGGACCGGGAGGATTCCCAGAAGAAAACGCGTGAGGTTGCCGCCATCGGTGAGATGGCGCCGGACTTTTCCTGGAAGCTTTTGTGTATGCTGACAGAAGCGGATGTGAAAGGCAGGATTGCCGGTGATATTCCGGAAGGCCTGGCAAAGACTGCAATGGCTGAAATGATGGCTGAAGAAGCCGGCTGCCTGTATGAACCATATCCATTTGCCGGTGAATTCACCAAACGCGCTTATTTATCCGGCCGCAATGTTCAGCCGGACCAGGTCCTGTATGATGACTCGTGGGGTGAGGTCATCATGCTCAGCGGCCTGCCCGGAACCGGAAAAGACACCTGGATCCACCGGAATTATCCGCAGCTGCCTGCAGTATCGCTCGATCATATCCGAAATGAACTGAAGATCAAACCGACAGATAACCAGGGAAAAGTGATCCAGGCAGCGCAGGAACGCGCCAGGGAATATCTGCGGAAAAAGCAGCCATTCATCTGGAACGCGACTGATCTGACAAAGGACACAAGGCAGACGCAGATCTCCCTGTTTGAAAGATACGGCGCCAGGGTCCGGCTCGTATATCTCGAGACCGGCAGAGAAACAAGGGCAGAAAGAAACATCGGCAGAACAGCAGAAGTTCCGGAAGAAGCCGTCTCCCGAATGCTTGGAAAACTGGTGCCGCCGACGCCGGACGAAGCGCACACTGTCGAATGGCTGTTCATATAAGATGACAAAACCGCTAAATTGGTCTATATTGTGGCAGTACCTTAATTTTCAACTGCAGTGTTTTATCAAAAATATAATTAAATGAGGTCTTATATCATGAAAAGTAAGGGATTATTATGTGCTCTTTTTCTGGGAGCTGCCATGACGTTCTGCTGGACAGCCTTTGCGGAGGAGCAGACGGCACAGCCGGATGAGCAGCAGAGTTATGTATATCAGACTGAGGACGGCGTCCTCTCCATCGAGGCGCCTGACGCGCAGTGGCAGGTTATGTCAGATCCGAACCACTGGTTCGTTTTAAGTGACGGCAGCAATACGATTACGGTTGATCATCTGGCAAACGGCGAGTCACTTCCGGATCCCGTTGTTACGGATGAGGAAACGGCAGGCGTGTATCAGGCATTCGTCTCCACAAAGAATGAAGTATTTGTTGTCAAGGGATCCGCTGCGAGCACAGGCATCGTCGTTAATCCCATTAACGCGACATACTACTGTGTGAGCGATTCCCTGAACGTAAGAACCGGCTGCTCGACAAACGATACCGCGATCGGTTCCCTCACCTACGGCGAGGCGGTTACTGTTCTCGGATCTGTCACCCAGGACGGTCAGGATACCGGCTGGTACCAGATCAGCTACAACGGCACCACCGCTTACGCAAGCGCGCAGTATCTCTCCGCTTCAAAGCCCGAGGCTAAAGCAGAAACGCCCTCAACAAGCGCGTCTGCTGAGAGCGACTACTTCCCCGTATACAGCGAAAGCGGACCTTCGATCGATATCCATCCGGTCGGCGGCGCCATGTATGAAGACCATGACGGCAGAACATATGTCGACCAGGGCGACGGCGTATTCTACTGCATCACAACAGACACCTACTACGGCAAAGAACCCGCTGTCTGGGCCTATGGCGCGCTGAGCGGACAGGGCGAAAACAGCTACGATGTGAACATCGAAGGAGATAATTATGATGACGCAGACATCGATTACAGCGGTGTGAATGTGGAAGGCTGATTTCTGAGAACGGCCAGTGCCGCGTAATGCAGCACTTCAAATTTATCCGGGGCGTTTTCCTCCAGCATTTTTCTGTGTTCAGCGTCCCAAAGTTTCAGTTCTGCCGCGGCCAGCGATGCGCCTGTGCCGCGGCAGGCTCTCATTCTTCCGTGCCAGGTTTCCCTCGTGAACGGAACCATCAGGTCATATTCTTCGTGGTCTTCCACCTCGAAATATCTATAAGCAATATCCGGAATCCGGATCGGATGCCTTGTTTCTCCCGCGCCCGACCA
>CADCOP010000395.1 GCA_902803065.1 uncultured Lachnospiraceae bacterium
TATATGGAGAAGACATGGTGTTTGAGTGGGCGCCGGCTGCTTCTGAATGACAGAGTTTCGCGGACAGTGGAGTAAAAAATGGCGAAGAAGGGCTGCTGCCCTTCTTCTTTTTTTGTGTACGGTAAGGCCGGGTCATGGTATGATTATTCTGTGTAAGATATCGCTCCGGAAAACTTTTTGCGAGGCGTGAACCAGATATCAGAATAGGAGGGCTGATCAATGCTGAAGACCAGTACGAAAGCACATGCACTATTGCTTTGTTTTCTTTTGATTTTTTATCAAGCCGTACCTGCTTTCGCTTCCGGGGAACCTGGTAATACGGTCGTGCTGGAACCGGATAAAGATGCTTTCCTGTCGTCAGAGAGTGAGATTGTTATTCAGCCATCAGATCAGGCGGCGTTTCTGGAGCCTGACAGGGCGGTTCAGACTGAAGGGGAGATATTGACTGCGGGCGAGGAGCCTGAAACCGGCGAAGATGCCGTGGATATGACGGAAGCAGGCGCTTACCGGGAATGGTTCGTTGATCAGCACCTGAATTATATCGACAGTGCTGAATATCAGGAAAGCGTGATTTCGGTCATGGGTTCGGAAGCCGGATTGATTGCGGAGGCGTTTGATGGCGCGATGATGCAGGGATGGAATTCCCTTTGGCAGAAAACGTCATTTGTAATGAATGTGATCGGAGGAGATGACATCTCGTTTGATGACCCCATTCAGATGGTCGTGGCGGATGCCATGGCTGCGACGATCGTCAAAGGCGGTTATTCGGAGGAATACAGCAAATCGGTGTATAATGCGCTGGATGGCCTTCTGCGGATGCTTTCTACGATCATGAACGCGCCGATTACAGAAACAGGTCTTGATCTGGCGGTGAATGGAACGGTTTCGTCGTTTCAGGATGTATCAGGAATCCTGGAAGGCCTGCGGATGGAATTGTATGCAATCAGTAAAACAGGAGATGTTTCCGACCTGTCCCTCCTCATGCAGAAGAGCAACAGCATTCTTAACCGGTTAGATACCTTGTTTGAGGAGGCCTTTGAAAATGTGAAGGTTCCGGAAAAGATGGCAGAGAAGATTCAGAGATACTGCAAACTGGGAATGGGAGCAGCAGATATTGTGAACTGTTCCTTTCATGAGTTTTTCCGCGCATGGATCCTTTACGAAGCATATCAGTCCACAACGGATACCTGGGTGGAGTTCTGGGAGCGGGTCATGGGAGAAGCGGCCGTGGAGTCCGGACCCGGACGAGTTTCGATATTATCCAGAACAGGCAGCATTGCTGATGAGATCGAGAAAAACCTGAAAGATGTAAAGGCGGCGAAAGCGGATTCCGGACAATTCGGATTTGCGCTGAAGCATGCGGCAAAAGAGGGATTTTCCTCAGGAATCGAAGACGGGATCGAGTTTGCTGTGTTTATGTTTCATGAGAGCCTCCCGCCGGGAAACAAGATCCGCGCGATCATGGATATGACAAGCATCACGCATTCGGTTATCAATTATCTGACCAATATGGACGACATGGCATTCTATGGACAGATGGCTTTCGGAAGCGGGGAACTCGCCAGATGCGCAGGATTTGCCCTGGCTCTGGCAGAAGCAGAGCTGCGCAATGAAGCCAGTTATGAGGCAGCCTGCCGGTTCGATGAAACCTTTCACTATTACAGGGAGCTCCAGCTGAGCACGATTGATTATACGATCGCATATGACAGGCAGATCACGGATGCCGCTCTTTACCCAGTCATCGATAAGATCATGAGCATCAACCATAAGGCAGGAGTATGGATCTGGAGTGTGCCGGAGGAGGAACGTTTCACAAAGGAAACCGAAATTGAGACACTTTCATCTGTACGCGGAAAATGGGCTGTGCGTGACTGCCATGTTAACGCACAGCTGGAGCTGATCGCTGCGAACAGGCAGCTCTGGGATCCGGAACAGCGGGAAGACACATATTATGTAAGGGGCTATTCGTTGGCCGTAACGGATATGAACGGCAATGGAAGACTGGAAGTGATCACATCGTGGACAATGGGTTCGGGAAGCTTTACTGATTATATTATGTATGAAGTCAATGAGAACGTGAACGAAATGAATGAAGTCACCATCTCAGATGATTTTGCTCCCGATATTCACTGGATCGAAGCGGCAGAGGTATACCGTGACGGAGATTCCGTGTGGATCTTGTTCCCTGATTATCTGCGGAATGGCATTAACCAGCACATTCAGTCCACCATAGCCCTGAAGCTGAAAAACGGCAGTTTCGAGACGAAGCTTCTGGGATATAATCAATCGGATCTGATTCCGGATACCAGTGAGTATGAAGAAACCTACTATGACGGAACAGGATTCCCAATCAGCAAAAGTTCTTATAAGAGAATCGGGGATCTTACATTCCCGGATCAGGAAAAAGGAAAAATGATATTCCGCTGGGTTAACAGTTCAGACATGAAAGATGACATGTCAGGCAAAGGACTGATTGCCTGGCTGCAGGAATCCTGGGCTGGTTTTGGCTGTGATCTGTTTTGAAATGATTGCCGGCACAGAAGGCTACAAGA
>CADCOP010000396.1 GCA_902803065.1 uncultured Lachnospiraceae bacterium
GCGGCTTTGCCTGCTCGGAAAAGAGAGGACTTTATCATGAAGAAGACTTACAAGATCGATGTTGACTGTGCTAATTGTGCTGAGAAGATGCAGGAGGCTGCTAAGAAGACAGAGGGCGTTAAGGATGCGGTCGTCAGTTTTATGACTCTTAAGATGAAGGTCGAATTCGAAGATGGGGCTGATCCGGCGGTCGTTATGCCCAAGGTCCGGGAGAACTGCAAAAAGGTTGAGGATGACTGCGAGGTTTTCCTGTGATCAGGGGTTGACTAAATGGCGCTGACAAAAAAAGCGTTGACAGAAAGGCGCTGACAAAAAAGGCGCTGACAAAAAAAGTGTTGACAGAAAGGCGCTGACAAAAAAGGCGCTGACAAAAAAGCACTGACAGAAAAGCGCTGATAAATATGTGTTGACGGGAGCCTGTTATGATATGAATAAAAAGCAGAAAAATCTTCTGATCCGCGTGATTGCGGCGGTTGGCTGCCTCATCGTTGTGAGGCTGATGGATTCCATGATTCCGGACTGGTACCTGAAGCTTATTTTGTATATGGTCCCGTATCTGATCGTGGGTCATGATATTCTCAGGAAGGCGTGGAAAGGCATTCTCAACAGGCAGGTGTTTGATGAGAACTTTCTGATGGCTGTGGCGACCATCGGCGCGTTTGGCGTGGGTATTTACAACGCGCTTCATGGCGGGGATGATGATTACCTTGAGGCGGTCGCGGTCATGCTTCTGTATCAGGTTGGAGAACTGTTCCAGAGCTACGCGGTCGGAAAGTCGAGAAAGAATATAAGCCAGCTGATGGACATCCGCCCGGATTATGCCAACATTGAGGAGGACGGTGAGCTCGTCCGCGTGGACCCGGATGAAGTGGAAGTCGGGTCGGTCATCGTTGTTCAGCCGGGAGAGAAGATCCCGCTGGACGGTATTGTCGTAGAGGGCAGCTCGAGCCTGAATACGGCTGCTCTGACTGGAGAGAGCATTCCGAGGGATGTATCTGTGGGGAGCGAGGTCCTCAGCGGATGCATCAATCAGAGCGGTGTCCTGAAGATCGAAACAACGACGGAGTTTGATGAATCAACGGCTTCAAAGATCCTGGACCTTGTGGAGAACGCGGCTTCCAGAAAGTCAAAGTCGGAGAATTTCATCTCAAAGTTCGCAAAGTATTATACGCCCATCGTATGTGCCTGCGCTCTGGCGCTGGCAGTGCTGCCGCCTGTTGTGCTGGCGGCTCTGGGCAGGGATATGATGATAGGCGAATGGGTCTACAGAGCCTGCATCTTCCTTGTCATCAGCTGTCCGTGCGCGGTCGTGATCAGTATTCCGCTCAGTTTCTTCGCGGGACTTGGCGGCGCGAGCAGCCAGGGTATCCTGATCAAGGGATCGAATTATCTCGAAGCGATGGCGGAAGTGAAATATCTTGTTTTTGATAAGACCGGAACCATTACGAGAGGAAATTTCGAGGTGGATGCGGTGCATCACAGCCCGATTTCGGATGAAGAGCTGCTTGAGTACGCTGCGCATATTGAATGCCATTCTTCCCATCCCATCAGCCTGAGCCTGAAGAGGGCGTACGGAAAACATGTGGATGCTGAGAGAGTGACGGATGTACAGGAGATCAGCGGACACGGGGTTACCGGAAAGATCGACGGCATCCCGGTTGCGGCGGGAAATGAGAAGCTGATGAAGCAGCTGGGGATCACGTATATCGACTGCCATCATCCGGGAACGATCATCCACATGGCTGTGAATGGGGAGTATGCTGGTCACATTGTGATCGCGGATGAGATCAAACCGGACGCTGAGGAGGCCATGAGGCAGCTGAAAAAGTCCGGCATCCGGAAGACGATCATGCTGACCGGGGATTCAGAGAAGACGGCACAGGCCGTCGCTGATAAAGTCGGGATCGATGAGCACCACGCCGGACTTCTTCCCGCCGATAAGGTGGAATGGGTCGAAAAACTGCTTAAGCAGAAGGAAGATAACGCAAAGCTTGCTTTTGTGGGCGACGGTATTAATGATGCCCCTGTGCTTGCAAGGGCGGATATAGGCATCGCTATGGGCGCCCTGGGATCGGATGCTGCTATTGAGGCGGCAGATGTGGTTCTCATGGATGACGATCCTATGAAAATAGCAAAGGCAATCCGGATATCCGGAAAATGCCTGAGAATCGTGCACCAGAACATCGTATTCGCGCTGACCGTCAAGATCCTCTGCCTGATCCTCGGCGCGCTGGGCTTCGCCAACATGTGGATCGCCATCCTGGCGGATGTGGGTGTCATGATCCTTGCGGTCCTGAACGCGGTCAGGGCATTGTTTGTGAAGAATCTCTGATAAAAGCATAAAAGTATAAAAGTATGCGAATGCGGAATTACCCGGATTGTGGTAGAATAACAGGTGATGGCAGCGGAAGATGTATCGTTTGAGGGAGAATTCAGATGGAAATGGAAGCAATGGAGAACATTGAAGAGTCTGTGCGGGTCGTAGAGACTATGGATATGAATGAACTGGATACCCTGGCGGATTTCTTCAGAGCCTTCGGAGATACGACCCGGATCCGGATCCTGCGGGAACTCATGGAAGAAGAAATATGTGTCAATGATCTTGCAGAAAAACTGGGAATGACCCAGTCCGCGGTCTCGCACCAGCTGCGGTTCCTGAAACAGAAACGGCTGGTTAAGGGGCGCAGAGACGGGAAGCAGATCCTCTACAGCCTTGACGATGAACATGTGCACATGATCCTCGCGGCAGGCGTGGACCACGTAAAAGAGCATCATCTCTGATGCTCTTTTTTTTTCGGTATATATTTGTCTGCCGGTATATTATCTTTCTTCTTTTACGGCTTCCGGCGGATAAACGCGTACGGTCGTGTGTTCGATCTCTTCAAAATTTTCGTTTACTGTATCGCGTACTTTCGCAGCGATCCTGTGGGCTTCACTGAGTGAGAGTGATCCGTCCACGGTGATGTCCAGATCAGCGTAGATCTTTTTCCCCACCAGTCTTGTGTGCAGCAGGTCAATGGACTCAACACCGGGGACAGTCTCAGCAATGGTGAGGACTTCCGCTTCCTTATGCCAGGAGTGGCTCGCCTTCTTGGAAAGGGAGTCCAGAAAGATGTCCAGCGCAGCTTTGAAAATGAACAGGCAGATGAATACGGATGCTACGGCGTCCAGGATGGGGTCGGCCAGGCGGGCACCGATGATGCCCAGCAGGGAGATGACCGAGGAAAAAGCGTCGAAGCGGTGCGCCCAGGCATCGGTACGCAGCGCGTCGAAAGAACACCGGATCGCGGAACGCATGGTATAGTGATACATGGCTTCCTTGCATACGATCGAAATGATTGCTGCAAGCAAGGCTATGGAACCCGGTATATACCTTGCGGCGGACTGCGCGGATGTCATGCTTCGTATGCTGTGCCAGGCAAGAAGTACACCGATGATGACCAGAACAAGCGAGAGGATCATGCCTGCAGTGACTTCGAAGCGTTCATGACGGTGGAGGTTTTCATCATCCGTCTCTTTGGCGGCAGAAGATATGCCGAGCATGATGATGGCTGTGCTGAAAACATCCGACGCGGAATGGACTGCATCGGTGACCATGGCCAGCGAGTGACCAAGGATTCCGGCGATGAGTTTGAAAAGCGTCAGCACGATATTGACGATCAGACTGACCAGGGAGACATGCATGGCTTCATTTGCAAAATCCTGACTATCCATAACTCAGATATTCCTCCTTTTTCAACTGGATTCATTCTATCATGCGCTGTGAAAACGAGTCAATATAACAAAAAAGAGAGGCGGCTGCACCTGTATGATGCGGCTGCCTCTCATATTGTCAGCTTTTACTTTCCGTTCCAGTTATATGTATTATTTCCGGCTGCGTTCAGGCTGACAGTCTGTGCCTTTACAGCTTTCAGGGCATTCTGAGCGCCTTTTCTGCAGTACAGCTTATTGCCTGTAACTGTAACATATCCGAATTTGGATGATGTGTGTGAGTAGACCTGGACTGCCTGACGGCCGCCCTTGATCGTATTGCCGGTAATGTAAAGCCTTGAAGCTTTCATCCAGGAAGGAGCGTTTCCGAAGATCGCTGCCTGGCATCCGATGGAATATGCCGTGGAGGTACGGGCGCTTTTTGAGATGATCGTGTTGCCGCTTACGGTTCCGCCGCCTACATTGAACAGCACGAGACCTTCACTCGTTTTCCCGGTCAGGTTGTTGTTTTTGACTACGATGTTTCTGTGGAAACTGTTCAGGTAGTTTCCGCCGTCTTTCTTTGCGTAGTTGGCTCCGACGGCCCGCGCGCCTGTGACGGTATTGTTCAGAATATAAATGTTTTCGCAGGCGGCTCCGTTCAGCAGAGATGTTCCTTTGAGGACAGGCGCCGTTGCCGGGGCTGCCACATCAATCTGGATCATTTCTTCAAGGCAGGAGGCTGCGCATGAACCCTGCGCCGTGATCTTACAGTTCTTAACAGTGCAGTTCCTGCAGGCGATCAGCTCGATGGCGTGTCCTTTGTAGTTCGCGCATTTGATCGTCATACCATTGAGGGTGATGTTGGAAGCGTGAACGAACTGGAAGGATGAGTTTTTGTAACCTGTGGAGTTCGTGTAGACCCAGGTTCCTCCGTTGATCGTAAAATTCTTCAGGGAACTGTAACCTGTGACAGAAGCTTTATTCCGGACAGCCCCGGCTTTGCAGGTGATCGTTGCGCCGTTGGCGTTGATGGTCCAGCCGTTCTGTACATACAGTGTAGACTTCAGATAGTATTTCCCGTTTTTGACGAGTGTGACAGAACCTGTCTTTTTAAGCTCGTTCATGATGCGGGTCCGGTCCGTATTATTTTTCTTCCCTGACGGTTTTACCGTGCCCGCGAAAGCATTCATCTGCA
>CADCOP010000397.1 GCA_902803065.1 uncultured Lachnospiraceae bacterium
ACTCACGAAGAACTGATGCGGCAGAAGGGTTACTATTACCAGCTGTATACCCATCAGTACGCGGAGCTTCTGTGGCAGAGCTGATGGCCGGATGCGGGAGAAACTCACCCACCGTTGCTCTCTGTAACAGTTCCACGCGCCCATATGCAAAAGAACTGGAGAATGCATGCGCTGTATGCTATAATAAACAGGACTGAGGCATTCAGGAAAAATCACGCAGCCGGAGGAGGTTCAGATTATGAGAATAGCAGTGCCGTTTGAGAACGGTTCGATATCACAGCATTATGGACGCACGGAGTGCTTTAAACTATATGACACTGAAAACGGTCAGATCACCGGAGAGGAGCTGGTCAGGACCGACGGCAGAGGCCATTTTTACATGGTTCAGTTTCTTGTCGGCCATAATGTGAATCTGGTGATCTGCACCAGCCTGGGCGGTCCGGCTGAGAGCGCGCTCGATATCGCGGGCATCCGCGTTGTCAAGGGTGCCGAAGGTGATGCAGACACGGCAGTCAGGGATTACCTTAACAAACAGCAGTAAGAACTTCTGAAAATATTCAGGGCAGCTGTGCTTACCGGGGCAGCTGCTTTTTTTGCGCCCGGTCATGCCCGGCCAATGCCGAACATTTGTTCTGTAAAGACTATACTTTTATACTATCCTGTGGTATACTCTTCTATACGGTCAGTGACGGAGGCTGCAGGACAGTCAGCTGCGTACCTTATTGCTGACGGGAAAGGATGGCATATGGAATTCAGGCTTCATTCGGATTATCAGCCGACCGGAGATCAGCCGCAGGCTATCAGAGAGCTTGTGGAAGGGTTTAAGGAAGGAAACCAGTGCGAGACGCTCCTTGGCGTCACGGGCTCCGGAAAAACATTCACCATGGCGAACGTGATCGCGCAGCTGAACAAGCCGACGCTGGTCATTGCGCACAATAAGACTCTTGCGGCTCAGCTGTATGGGGAATTCAAGGAATTCTTCCCCGAGAATGCAGTCGAATACTTCGTTTCCTATTACGATTACTATCAGCCGGAGGCGTATGTGCCCTCGTCCGATACATACATTGCAAAGGACTCGGCAGTTAACGATGAGATCGACAAGCTGCGTCTTTCCGCCACCGCATCTCTTGTCGAGAGAAGGGATGTTGTGATCATATCCAGTGTATCCTGCATCTACGGACTGGGCAGTCCCGTGGATTACAGGGACATGGTCATCTACCTGCGCAGAGGTCAGGAAAAGAACAGGGACGATATCATCCATAAGCTCGTGGATATTCATTACGACCGTAATGACATGGATTTCAAGCGGAGCACATTCCGCGTGCGCGGCGATGTACTGGAAATATTCCCCGCGGATGCTGATGATTACGCTTACCGGGTGGAATTTTTCGGGGATGAGATAGACAGGATCACGCAGATCGATGTTCTGACGGGAGCGGTTAAATGCGCGCTTGATTTTATCGCGGTCTTTCCGGCTTCGCACTATGTCGTGCCCATGGATAAGATCCTGCGTGCAACGGAGTCGATCGAAGAGGAACTGAAAGAACGTGTCCGGTATTTCAAGAGTGAGGATAAGCTCCTCGAGGCGCAGAGGATTGCCGAGAGAACAAATTACGATATTGAAATGCTCCGGGAAACGGGCTTCTGTTCGGGCATAGAAAACTATTCACGTCATCTTGCCGGACGGCCTGCCGGAGCCACGCCGCAGACGCTGATGGATTTCTTCCCGGACGATTACCTGATCATCATTGATGAATCCCATATGACGATCCCGCAGATCCGGGCCATGTACCATGGGGACCAGTCCCGCAAGACTACGCTTGTGGATTACGGCTTCCGCCTTCCGTCCGCGAAGGACAACCGGCCTTTGAATTTTGAGGAGTTTGAGAGTAAAATTGATCAGATCATGTTCGTTTCGGCAACTCCCGGACCCTATGAGGAGGAGCATGAGCTCCTGCGGGCTGAGCAGATCATCCGGCCGACAGGACTTTTAGACCCTGAGGTTGAGGTGCGCCCGGTGGAAGGCCAGATCGATGACCTGATCGGTCAGATCCGCAGGGAAACGGAGCATGGAGGCAAGGTCCTCGTGACAACGCTTACCAAGAACATGGCGGAGGACCTTACGGATTACATGAAGGAAGTCGGTGTCCGCGTGCGTTATCTTCACTCGGATATTGATACGCTCGAGCGGACGGAGATCATCCGGGATATGCGCCTGGATGCCTTTGATGTCCTTGTGGGCATCAACCTTCTGCGGGAAGGCCTTGACATTCCGGAGATCTCGCTCGTTGCGATCCTGGATGCCGATAAGGAAGGCTTTCTGCGCTCCGAGACATCTCTGGTACAGACGATCGGCCGCGCTGCCAGAAACGCGCAGGGGCACGTAGTCATGTACGCGGACACGATGACTGATTCCATGCGGAAGGCTATTGATGAGACGAACCGCCGCCGAAAAGCGCAGCAGGCATACAATGATGAGCACGGCATCACGCCGCAGTCGATCAAAAAGGCTGTCAGGGATCTGATCAGCATATCAAAGGATATAGCAAAAGAAGAAAAGCGGTTCGAAAAGGATCCCGAATCCATGAGCCGCAGGGAGATCGAAAAGCTGATCGCAAAGATACAGAAGCAGATGCAGAAGGCGGCAGCGGAGCTGAATTTCGAGGCAGCCGCCGAACTGAGGGACAAAATGCTGGAGCTTCGCAAATATCTGCGGGATGATTGATTTGATACCGCCGGATTTCGTGATATCGGAAAACAGCAGCAATATTGAATGATAACAGGAGTTTTTATGCAGGACAACAAGGGCAAAATAAAGTACATTAAGATCCGCGGAGCGCGGGAGCATAATCTGAAG
>CADCOP010000398.1 GCA_902803065.1 uncultured Lachnospiraceae bacterium
CCGCTGCAGCCAAGATTGATGGCAGCATCTGTCTGGAATTCCGTGAATGTTCCGGCCTCGGTCGTTACTTCACACTCAAGTGCGCTGATGATGCCTGTCGTTACTGTCTGTCCGATGCCAAGCGCATTGCCGATGACGATGGCTGTCTCGCCGACTTTCAGGTTTTTGGAGCTTCCCAGTGTGGCGATCTTGAGCTGTGAAAGGATATCTTCGGGAATATCGCTGAGATTTACAGCAACCACCGCGAGGTCATAGGATACACTTGTACCCTTTACAACAGCAGGAACAACCAGTTCATCCGGATCTTCTGCGTCTACCGTAAAGCAGACCGTAAGATTTGTTGCATCTCCCGCTACATGATTATTGGTCGCGATCAGAAGCTCTGTATCGTTCTGGGCAATAATAATGCCTGAACCTGCTCCTGAAGTCTCGATCTCATGCCTGCCGTAGAAATAGTCCTCTACTTCCTGAACAGATGTTGCTACGATGGAAACGACCGAAGGCATAGCATTTTCCACAACCTCTGACACATCGATCGCGTTGACCGCCAGCTCACCGGTATGTGTCGTCTCAAGAGTCTCATACTCTTTCTGAGGCTCCTGTGCAGCTGCTTCTGTCTCCGTCTCGGTTTCGGATGCTTCTGTTACTTCCTCAACCTTTGATGTTTCCTCATCCTGACCGGCGATGGAAAGGCTGATGCCCTTCTCCTCAGCTTCTTCCGCATATACATAGCTGCTCTGATAAGCACCCGAAGCAATGACAGATGCCGCAAGCATAGTCCCGCTCAGAGCGAACGCAGCAATTTTCTTTCCGTTTTTCATCATGATACAGACCCCTTTCTTAATACACGCGCAACACAATAGAAAATGTCCGTTGTTTTTCTGATGAAATAAATGTACAAGATAATTGTGTTCTATTTGTGAAATAAAGAACAAAACTTTCGAAAGAAAATTACATGCTCGTGACTGCTGTGAATTGGTCAGATGGCGATGGGTACCGCATCCTTTTCGATCGGGCACACATATCCCTCTGCCGTCCGCTGCTTAAACTCCTGCCGGGCTTTTGCAAGGAGCGAAGGATCCTCATAAAGGTCGATCGCGCTGCAGGCAAGAACTTTTCCTGCAAGCAGCAGGGCTTTATGGCCGATGGAACTTCCTCCGCAGGAGACGTTCTGCCAGCTGTGCCCGGGTGCCCCGCTGACAAAGGCCGATACATGAATCTGGGCGGCAGGCGTCTGCCAGCTCACATCTCCGACATCTGTGCTTCCGGCTGTAAAACCGGTCGAGTGCACAAGCGGAATGAGAAAGTCGTTAAGCGGCCTTCTTCCCATATCGCTCTTTTCCCTGACCCAGTCTGCTGTTTCCTGTGAAAACGCTGCGCCAAGTCCGGGAATCTGTTCCAGGGGGCAATGCTGTTTCAGTTCCTGAGCAAAGGATCGCTCCTGCTCTGTAAAGGATGGAACCCCGATCCGGCTGAAATTTGAAAACAGAACTTCTTCCAGCGTATAATTGGGCACAAGTTCTGCCGTTCCGTCAATAAATGTCCTGTAAAACCGGGTTTCTGTCATCAGGGCGGCTCCCTGTGCGATCTTATCGACCCGTTCAAGAAGCTTTACAGAGTCGGTAACCTTATTCGCGCGGACCATGTACAGTACAGATGCGTAGGCCTGCACAACATTGGGAGATACTCCTCCGCCGTTCAGTATTGCATAGTGTACGCGGCAGTCCGTTTTCATGTGTTCCCTGAGATACTGGACACCTGTATTCATCAGTTCGACCGCGTCCAGGGCGCTCCTTCCGTTTTCCGGATCTCCGGCCGCGTGAGCAGCTGTACCGTGGAACTCATACAGGACCTGAATACTGGAATTGTTGGTCCCCGTAACGACTTCGTTTACATCCGACGGATGCCATGTGAGCGCAGCATCAATTTCCTTCCAGTATTCATCCCGCGCCAGAAACGCCTTTCCGGCGCCGCCTTCCTCTCCGGGACAGCCATAGAAGATAACGGTACCCTCACGGCCTGTTCTTTCAAGATAATCCTTCACGGCAAAAGCTGCAGCCAGATCCCCGGCTCCAAGCATGTTATGCCCGCAGCCATGTCCGGGGCCTCCTGGTATGACAGGTTTCTCTTCCGCGCATGCCTTCTCCTGGCTCATGCCGGAGAGCGCGTCGAATTCTCCGAGAAAGCCAATTACAGGTCTCCCGTGCCCGGCCTTTCCGCAGAATGCGGTCTTTATGCCCCCGAGTTCTTCCGTCACTTCAAATCCATGTTCCCTGAGCATCTGTATGTACATCCGCGCGGAATTGAACTCTTTTAGGCTCAGTTCCGGGTTCTCCCAGATCCTGTCGCTCAGTTCCGTAAAGATCCTGCTGTTCTTATCAATATATTCCTGCGCCTGTGTCTTATGATCCATCTCATGCATATGCTGTACGGCTCCTGAAATACACTATCTTTCATTCCTTTGTTCATGTTTACGGCGCGCATGTGACGCGCCATGAAGCCATGATTACATGTCTTACAGAACTTTCCGCAGGAAATCCTGCAGTCTCGGGCTCTGCGGATGCTCGAAGATGTCCGTTGGAGAACCTTCTTCAACCAGCTTTCCCGAATCCATAAACAGGATCCTGTTTCCGACTTCACGCGCAAATCCCATCTCATGGGTAACGGTGACCATCGTCATGCCTTCTCTGGCAAGCTGCTTCATAACATCCAGGACCTCGCCGACCATCTCCGGATCCAGCGCGGATGTAGGTTCATCGAACAGCATGACCTCCGGCTCCATGCAGAGAGCCCGGACGATCGCCACACGCTGCTTCTGCCCTCCCGAAAGCTGAACGGGATATGCGGCCGCCCTGTCCGCCAGTCCGACTCTGTCCAGCAGCTCCATGGCTTTCTTCTCGGCAGAGGCCTGATCGGTTTTCTTAACGATGATCGGAGCCAGCGTAAGATTCTCAAGAATGGTCTTGTGCGGGAACAGGTTAAAATGCTGGAAAACCATGCCCATATTCTGGCGGAACTTATCCAGATCGATCTTCGTACCGGTAATGTCGGTTCCCTCAAATATGATGGAGCCTTCGCTCGGCATCTCGAGCAGATTGAGACTGCGCAGGAATGTCGATTTGCCGCTGCCGGAGGGACCGATCACGACCATGACGTCCCCTTTGTTAACGTCAACGTCGACCCCGTCCAGCGCCTTGATCTTTCCGCCGTTATAGTATTTTTTCAGGCCCCGGACCTGAATGAGAACATTATCGCTTGTCACTGGCACGCATCCTCCTTTCGGCATACTGAATCAGTTTTGATGTCGGGAAGCAGAGACAGAAATACAGGAATGTCGCAACCAGCAGCGGTTCCGCAATGACAAAGCTCGCTGACTGGACAGACTTGACATTGAACATGATATCCTGCACACCGATCGTATAGCAGACCGAGCTCTCCTTGATGATCGTAACGAATTCATTGGCTACAGCGGGAAGTATGTTCTTGACTGCCTGCGGAAGAATAATATGATACAGGGTCTGTCCGCTGCTCATTCCGAGGCTTCTTGCCGCCTCTCTCTGCCCCTGGTCTACGCCCTCAATACCGCCGCGGATAACGTCGCTCATGTATCCGCCGGAGTTCAGCGCCAGCGCGACCGCTGCAGGGAAAAAGCGTTCAAACTGGATAAAACCCAGGAAAGTAAACTTCGGAAGGGTTATGAATCCGAAGACGATGTAATACACAAGGAAAACCTGCACCAGCATCGGAGTGCACCGTACAAACTGCACATAGGCGCCGGAGATCAGGCGAAGCAGCCTGTGCCTGGACAGATGCATCAGCGCAAGGGCAAATGCCAGAAAGAATCCAAAGAATACGGTTACCGCTGACAGCAGAATGGTAACGATCAGTCCCTGCCGGAACATGGAACCGTACCGCAGTACATTCTGCAGATTCTCAATACTCAGAGTCATA
>CADCOP010000399.1 GCA_902803065.1 uncultured Lachnospiraceae bacterium
CTCAGTTGAGAGGAAAGTATCCACCATTTCAATGCCAACTTCCGGGGCAAGCTTCCAGCCGCCCATCGTCATCACGTTTGCATCATTGATTGCCCGGCACATTCTGGCGTCATACAGATCCCCGCAAGGCATTGCGTACACGCCTTTATACTTGTTTGCCACGATTGCCATGCCCGCGCCGGTGCCGCAGATCAGGATGCCCTTCTCAAATTCACCGGATGAAATACGCTCTGCCAGAAGGGGCGCTGTCACGAAATACGGTTTTACATGATCCAGATCAAGGGTTCCGCAATCCTCAACCTCCCAGCCATACTCAATCAAATGCGCCTTAACTGCCTCTTTAAGTGTAAAACCGGATTTGTCAGAACCAATAATGATCTTCATCTTATTTCCTCCATTTTTAATTATTCTTCAGCTTTTATTTCTCTGCTCTCAAGCAATATACCCAGCGCGCCTCCAAGAATGATCGCCATCCCCAGATATTGCATGCCTCTCATCTTCTCACCGAACAGCACAAACGTCACCAGCATGGATACCACAGGCATCAGCAGCAGAAAAGTCTTGACGAGCCATACTTCAAACTGCCGCAGGTTCCAGTAATATACGATGTAGACCAGCGTCTGCCCCAGACTCGCGCACAGAAGAGCCAGCAGCGCGTCCCTCTGCCGCGTTACGATCCCAAGCAGAGGAAGTGTCCGCGTCACAACGGATGCCGCCAGGAAAAACAGAAGCGTGATCAGATTGTTATAATAAGCTACAACGTCATCACACACAGGGTTCTTCCGGTCTTTCTGCACACTCTTGATCAGAAATGCGTTGCATGAGACAAAAAAGGCGCTCAGCAGGAAAAACACATTGCCCGGCGAAGTGATCCTGAATGTGGAAAAATCAATCCCCATCACCATGAATACACCGATCAGCATTGCTCCGGTAAACAGCCACGCTTTCCAGGAAAAGCGCTGTTTGTATATGATCATCGACATGATGTTGACCATCAGGACGTCACATTTTAATAGCGCCGTGCCGCTGGCGGCCGAAGAGATGGACAGACCGATAAACGCTGTGATATCCAGCAGAAATCCCAGTACGCCGATCAGAATGAGCCGGCCAAGTACGCCCTGCGTCTGAAACAGCTTCTGCCACTCTCCTCTCCGGACCATCAGAACAGTCAGAAGAACAAGCGTCACCGCGCGGATCCCTACGCCGGCACAAAAGGCGGATGTTCTGGATACGATCTGCTGGCTCGCCACATAGTAACAGCCCCAGATGACCGGGAGCAGCAGGAGCATTGCATATCCGCTCTTTTTATTTCCCATTCGTTTACCACCACTTGATCTGACTGGTCACATATTCACGCAGCTCAATGAACTCCGGGGAAGCGATATCCCGCGGGCGCGGCAGATCAATCAGCTTTTCTTCCTTAATGGTCGTCGGCTTCTGTGACAGAATCAGACATTTCTCAGACAGATACACGGCTTCTTCGATATTGTGGGTAATAAAGAGAACCGTGCTGCCCGTACGCTGCCACAGTTTGATGACCTGGTCTTCCAGATAATAACGGACCTTGATATCCATCTGAGCATACGGCTCATCCATCAGAAGCAGGTCCGGATGCAGCGCAAAGGCTCTTCCGATTACGACACGCTGTTCCAGGGACGCGCTCAGCTCGTGCGGATACTGGTTTTTCACGGCATTCAGGCCAAGGATATCCATGATCTCAGCCGTCCGTTCTTCGATCACTTTTTTATCGTATTTTTTGATCTTCAATCCGTACTGGATGTTCTGCTCGACCGTCAGCCACTGATAAGCCGACGGCTCCTGGAATACAAACGCCATGTTATGCTTTTTGGGATCCGCCGGCTCATCGTCGATCAGGATCTCGCCCGAGGTGGGTTCCAGCAGCTTGACAAGCAGATTCAGGAAGGTCGTCTTGCCACATCCTGTCGGTCCGACGATGCAGACAAAATCACCCTTTTTTACATCAAAGGATATATTATCCAGCACCAGCAGATCTCCAAATTTCTTGGTCAGTCCGCGGACTTTTACTTTGATCTCGTCACTCATTCCATCTTCCCCCTGTCAGATATCCAGATCCGTATTATTCACGATCTCATTGCGCAATGCCAGAAAGGCTTTGTCTGTATAGCTTCTCGGGCGGGGCAGATCCACAACGTATTCCTGCTTGACATAGGACGGCCTGGAAGAAAGCAGAAGAATGCGGTCACCCAGATAGATCGCTTCTTCCACGTTATTCGTAACGAAAACGATCGTTCTTTTGTTCTTCTCCCAGATCTTAATGATCTCATCTTCCATCTGGTAACGGGTCTGCGCATCCAGTGCCCCGAATGGCTCATCCATCAGCATGATATTGGATTCGGACGCATATGCTCTCGCGATGCCTACACGCTGCTTCATACCGCCGGAAAGCTGTTTGGGAAGAGATTTCTCAAATCCCTGCAGACCGACAAGATTGATATATTCCTGGGCTTTTTTCTGCCTGGTCGCTTTGTCAACTCCTTTGAGCTTCTGGCTCATTTCCACGTTCCCCATGACGGTTTTCCACGGGAAGAGCGCGTACTTCTGGAAGACGACGCCCAGTTCCCCCATTTTGGGATGTCCGTCCCGGAAATCGATCTGCCCGGATGTCATCGTCTCTATGTCTGACATAATATTCAGCAGGACCGTCTTGCCGCACTGGCCCGGACCCAGAAGGACCAGGAACTCATTTTCCCGCACATCAAAGGTAATGTCTTTGAGCACCTCCACAGTCCTGTCTTTTGTATAGAAAGTCTTTGTTACGTTTTTCAGGCTTATTTTGCTTTCGAGAACTGCCATGGACAAAGCACTCCTTCCAGTTTACTGAGGATCGTGGACAACGCCAGGCTGACCAGACCGATTACCAGCATGCAAACGACGATCAACGCCGTATCTCCGGATTCCTGTCCGCGTACGATCAGGAAACCAACACCCTGTTTCGCAACGATCATTTCCGCTGCCACCACGCACATCCATCCTGAAGAGAGCGCAGTCCGGATACCAGCCAGAATTGCCGGGATGGTCGCCGGCAGCGTGATTTCCGTCAGAAGCTGCCTGTGATTGGCGCCGAGGATCTTGCCGGCGTTGATCAGAAGCGGATCGATCTCCTTGATACCGGAGTATGTATTCAGAACGATCGGCACGAAAGATCCGATGAACACGATCACGATCTTGGGCAGTTCCTTGATGCCGCACCAGAGGATGACCAGCGGGATCCACGCGATCGGCGGAATCGGACGGACAATTTCAAAAACCGGACCAACTACAGCCCGAAACGTACGGTTCCAGCCAAGGGCAACGCCAAGCAGAATGCCAAGAACGATCGCAAAGAAGAACGCGATCAGAACACGGCGCAGACTGATCAGCAAATGTACCGGCAGAATCGCTTTGGAAATCGGGTTCACCATAATGTCCATGAAGCGGCTCAGAGTCTCGCCCGGCGTCGGTACCATTCTGTTCTCGCCTCTGGCCAGGATGACCCAGACCACAACAAAGAGGCCAAGTGAAGCTATCGGGAGAAGCCTGTACCATGATTTCATTTTACCGTTCATCTGTATACCTCCATGGAGCCACTTTCTTCTCGAACAGCGCAAGAATATTGTTGAGCAGCGCGCCTGTCAGTCCGATCGTCAGCATGCCTACTATGATGATATCCGGACGGATCAGCGTACGGCCAAGCTGGATCATATAGCCCAGGCCTCTCGTAGCAGCCAGCATTTCCGCTGCCACCAGCGTCGTCCAGGAATTGTTCAGCGAAAGCCGAATCCCGGTAAAGACCATATTTGAAGAGGAAGGGATACACACAGTTGTGAATATCTCCCAGTCGCTGGCTCCAAAGGTTTTGGCAACGTTGATCCTTGTGTGATCTGTCAGCCGTATGCCCAGATAAGAATTGATCACGCAGGGAACAAAGGCGGACACGAAAATAATGAACATCTTCGCTCGCATCCCGATGCCCATTGTTAGGATAACGATCGGGATCCAGGCGATCGGCGGAATCGGACGCATGATCTCAAACAGCGGGTTCAAAAAGTAATATGCAACATTGTAGTATCCCATGACCCATCCGAGCGGAACGCCAATAATGACGGCTATTACAAAGCTCGAAAGAGCCAGTTTCAGACTCTGCCAGAAATGTTGCGGCAGGGTGGATCCATCGGGAGCCCGGTTTGTCAGTTTATAGATAAATGTCGATACGACCTTGGACGGAGGACTCAGTGTCCGGCTGGATACCCAGCCCAGACGGACGCTCATCTCCCACAACAGGAAAAATGCTGCAAGTCCAATAATGCTCAGTCCCAGATATTTTATCCGGTCTTTTTTCTTATCTGCCATTTTTTGCTCCTGTTTCGTAGGGCGGAAGCGTGCCTGCAGACAATCAGACAATGTTTGCCGGGCACACTTCCGCATTATGAACTACCCCGCCGCAAGCAGCGGGCAACTCCTTATTATTCCATTGACAGTCCTTTTTCCTCTGCGATTGCTGCAATGAACTCACTGTCGATAAATCCGTTGTCGATCAGGTACTGCTTATCTTCCTCTGTATAGCTTCCCTGGGATACGAAGAAATCGATGACATTCTCCATAACCTGATCCATAAATCGCTCGCCGTATTCGCCCTTGAAATACTCAACGTTTTTCTCAATGGTGGTCAGCGGGCGGTCTTCTACAAAGCGAAGCGCCAGGTCTTCTGTCGTATCGATACCATTCTCCAGTTGCATCTCCAGCAGATAATCAGCCTGTCCCTGAATGTCATCTTTATACTTATCGCAGATCTCAAGATAGGTCTTCAGCCATGTGTAA
>CADCOP010000400.1 GCA_902803065.1 uncultured Lachnospiraceae bacterium
GGGCAAAAAACAAAGGGCTTCGGTCTCCCGAAGCCCTGATAATACCTAAGTCGATGCGACAGGATTTGAACCTGCGACCTCTGCGTCCCGAACGCAGCGCTCTACCAAACTGAGCCACGCATCGATTTGTGTTGAGAACTCTTTCGTTCTGCACAACAATAGTCATTATATAGAAAAGCCGTCCTGGTGTCAAGCCTCTTTTAAAACTTTTTGCGAAAGGAGGACGGCATCCTCCAATAGCCGCTTTCGATAAAAAAGGCCGATCGATCAGCGAAATCAGGCGATGAGATTCGTGAAGAACTATTTCGGTATAATGAAAAATCTCCGTTCTTTATGCTATACTGTCCTCGTTGTGTTGTACATCTGTGAAGAATGTCCATGGACTGATCGGTTTTTAGAGAAGCAGGGAAGAAGTAACCTGTTTTTTACTATGGAGCAGCTATGCGCTGCTAAGGTAATAACAGAACTTCAACAAATACTTCAATCTTTTCTCAATCTTTTCTACGTATCATAGGTATTGGGATCTCAGATATTAAAAGGCGGTGATATAATGCGTGTCCTTCTCGCTGAAGATGAAAAAAGAATGGCTTCTGCTCTCGTTGCTCTGCTGAAGCAGGAAAAATACGATGTTGACCATATGGCAGACGGCGCATCCGCCCTGGCTGCGCTGGAAAGCGGCGTATATGATATCGCTGTCCTTGACGTCATGATGCCGGAAATGAACGGCTTCGAAGTTGCCCGCCGCGCGAGGAATAACGGCATCAAAACGCCGATCCTGATGCTTACCGCAAAAAGCCAGCTGGATGACAAGGTGGAAGGCCTGGACAGCGGTGCGGACGATTATCTTACAAAGCCGTTCCAGACAAAGGAACTGCTGGCCAGGCTTCGCGCCCTCGGCCGAAGAAGCGCAAGCTTTCAGGACGGCAGTCTGAAGTACGGAGATCTTTCCCTCGATACGTCAAAAGCAGCCCTTACCTGCATGACTACCGGACAGAGTGTCCGGCTTGGCGAAAAGGAGCTTCGTATCCTGGAATATATGTTCAGCAATCATGGGCAGATCATGACCAGGGAACAGCTTGCCGTCAAGATCTGGGGCTTTGAGAATGAAGCGGAATACAATAACGTTGAGGTGTATATGTCCTTCACACGGAAGAAGCTTGCCTTTGTCGGCTCAAAGGTAAAGATCAAGGCTGTGCGCGGATTGGGATACGAATTGAGGGAAAAAGATGTTTAGCAGATCCAGAAAAAAGATCATACTTGCGATCATGGTCTCACTTATCCTTCTGTTCACTGTAACCCTGTCCGTGATCATGCTGGCAAGCTATCATGAGATCCGTCGACAGAGTTCGGAAATGCTGGAACGATATGTAGATCTTTATTCTCTTGATCAGCAGCCGAAAACGGAAATGGCGCCTGATTTGAGACCCGACAGTCAGGATCTCCCCGGTCCGGCTCCTGAGCAGGGAAATCTTCCTCCTGATCTGGGACCGGGTTTTCAGCTTTCCACTTTTTACTCGGTCGCCTTTTCAGAGGAAGGTGCTGTGCTTTCCGTAAATGATGGAGGAAACGGACTATACAGCAAGGATGAACTGATCCGGATGGCCCGGGATCTGCTGGCAAAGGACAAGACCGCAGGACGGCTCGACAGCCTGTCCTATACGATCAGCAGCAAACAGGGATATACATTGGTGGCGTTTATCGACGATACGATGACAGAAAGCAGCATGCGCACGCTTCTGCACAATGTCCTTATCATCGGTGGGGCGTCGATTATTATCCTGTTCTTTCTGTCCCTCTTTTTGTCCGGGCAGATCATACGTCCTTTGGAAGAAAACGACAAAAAGCAGAAGCAGTTCATCTCTGATGCCAGTCATGAACTGAAGACCCCGGTCGCGGTGATCAGCACCAATGCTGAACTTCTTTCCAGGGAGCTCGGAGAGAACGAATGGCTTGCGAATATACAGTATGAGAATGAACGCATGGGAGATCTGGTGAAGCAGCTCCTGGACCTTTCCAGGGCGGAAAACACGGAAACTCCTATGGAAACAGTCGATCTTTCCCGCGTCGTTACCGGTGAGATGCTCGCTTTCGAAAGTGTCGCATTTGATCAGGGAAAAACGATTCAAAGCGACATTGACGAAGGGATCCGTGTCATGGGTAACCAGGCCCAGCTGACACAGCTCACATCCATTCTGCTGGACAATGCAGTCCGGCACGGGGCAGGCAATAAGATTGAACTGACCTGTAAGCGTCAGGGCCGCTCAGCAGTGCTCAGCGCAGTCAATGATGGGGATGAGATCCCGGCAGAAAAGCTGGAGCATCTCTTTGACCGCTTTTACCGGGTCGATGAAGCCCGCAGCAACGAAGGACATCACTACGGTCTCGGCCTTTCCATAGCGAAAGCCGTGGCAGAAAAACATGGCGGAAATATTGCAGTCTCCTGCCGGGATGGAAAGATCCGGTTCACGGTATCGATCCCTGAAAAAAAAATAATTCAAGAATAAAACTTCAATCTTTGTTCAAGGAACCTCCTTTACAATGAACTCATCAAACGTAAAGGAGGTTTTTTATATGAAGAAATTCGGAAATATGATCGCGCTTCTTCTGACAGCTCTGCTGATCTTCAGCCTGGCAGCCTGCGGAAGCAGTACATCCGCTGACTCAAAAAATACAGGTAATACCGCGGAACAGACGGAAAAGGCCGCCGATTCCGGTGACGATACGGAAAACAAAGAAAGCACTATGCCCGGTGA
>CADCOP010000401.1 GCA_902803065.1 uncultured Lachnospiraceae bacterium
CAGTTTCTGTATCTTGCGCCTTCTGTGCGGTCTTTTCCGTTATTGCCTTCTCCGCGGACGACGGTTCCGAGCGGAGGGCAGCCATGCAGGACGGTCAGCCCCGAATGATTCTCAAACCCTGTGATCTCGCCGAATTCATCTGACATGATCGTGATGTTTCCCACCAGGCGCTTTGCGCTTGCAGTCGTTTCCGCCGGAAAAACTCCGATGCCTTCAATGAACCGGCCTTCCAGGGTGTGAAACCCCTTCCCGAAAAGCTGATACGATCCGCAGATGACCAGGGCGGGAGTTCCCTCTTCGATAAGCGTGCGGATCTGCTCCCCGCGGGAGAGGAGATCCTTTTCAATGCGGGACTGGCCTGAATCCTGTCCGCCTCCGCCGAAGATGATGTCGACATCTTCAGGGAACGGATCGCCGGACTCGCAGGGGATGACTTCCGCCTGGATGCCGCGCCACTCGCAGCGGCGTCTGAGAGCGAGGATGTTCCCGTGATCTCCGTAAAGATTCATCTCCCTCGGGTACAGATGAAGAATTCGCAGTTTGTTCACAGCAGGCTCCTTCCTGTCAGCAGTTTTCTGATCTCAAGCATGGCGGTGTAAGTCGCGAAGATGCGTTTCGGCCCCGGAACAGAAAGAAAGCGGTCAGACGCGGTCTTAAGATCCTCTTCGACAAAGGTGCAGGGGACTTCGTCGTATTTCAGCCTCAGGGCCATGTCCGCCGCCCGGGTGCCGGAGACGGTATGGACTTTGGGAAGAACTGAAAAATCCACGTTCCACAGCCAGGAAACATCCCGCCCGTCTGCGTCATGGTCATTGATGACGATCATGAAGGAAGCATCGTCCCCGGTAAAGGAAGCGAGACTCAGCTGAAATGCGGACGGATTTTTTACAAGTATCAGCTGCACGGATGTGCCGCGGCATTCGATGGTCTCTGAGCGTCCGAAGGCAGAGCGGATGCCTGAGAGACGCTCCACAAGCGATGCCGGATCCGCCTCCGGAAGGATCTGCATGCAGAGGCTCAGGGCTCCGGCTGCGTTGAACGCATTGTAGATCCCATCGAGGGTAAGCGCGCAGGAATAAGACTGCTCCCCGATGCGGTATACAGCCTGATGACCATGAAGCTCTTCGAGAACGACAGCAGCAGGAAGACCCGAGGATGTGCCCCCGGCGCCTGTCAGCAGGTCCTCGTCTGATGGGAACAGGCTCAGGAGCTGGTCGGAAAGCCCGTAATAGATGGCGTGCTGCGCCGGGAGTGACCGGACCAGGGGGTCTTCCCTGTTGAGCACGGCTGCTTTGGAGGATGCACCTGTTGTCTTCGCGAGAAGGCCGGCGGTGTGATCCAGTTCGCAGAAGCGGTCCAGCTGATCTCTCTGGATGTTGAGTATGAGAGAATAGCTGATCGGGACAGCCTGCGCGAAATGAACCGCATGGGCCTCGTCGAGTTCAAGCACTGCAATGTCGTAGTCAAAGGTCCCGTCGTCCCCAATGACATCCAGAACGGCGGACAGAACGCCCCGGATGAAGTTACTGCCCGTTTTGTTCGAAAAGACCCTGAGCCCCTGGCTTTCCAGAAGTTCGGTAACGATCTTGGAGGTCGTCGTTTTCCCGTTTGTACCGGAAATGACCGCAACACCCAGGGGAAGCGAAGAGAGAACATCCCGGAGAAATCCGGGATCCGTTTTTTCAATGACAAGGCCGGGAAGGGCAGAGCCGCCGCCGCGAAGGCGGGAGATCTTCTGAATTAGCTTACCGGTAAGAATGGTTGTTTTTTTCATGATGGTTCCTGATATGCCTGTGTTGGTTTGTTAGTGTTAATCACATCCGTGCAGCCCGGTCCGCAGATGCCCCGGCTGTCCGTTTGTGGTGATTGGGCGGCAACATAAAAAAGGTGACAGAGGCGCTGTGTTTTCATGACGCCTTTGTCACCCTTATTTTTATATTATAGGATATCTGTTTTCAGTTGTAAAGATGATCGCGCGTTCTGCTGCCGCAGGCGGCATCAGCGGTCAAAGATCACAGTAATGTACGTATTGGGCGTCCGGATGTTTGACCACCAGGTAAACGTATAATAGGAGCCGTACTGATTGCAGTAATACTCGATCCTGGAAGTCAGGTCAGACGGTTTGTACGCATGGCCTACCCACATCAGGTTCATGCCGTGATATCCCCGGCTGCCCCAGAGCCTGGCAATCGCCTGAGCGAGGGCATCGAGATCCGAAAACTCCTTATCATAGTCTGCACTGAAGGCATTCCCGTTCGTGTAGTAGAAGTAGCTGCCGTCGCTGTAAGGGGCGATCGGATGGGCTTCGATCTCGCTGTCCCATGTCAGTACGGGTGAAAGAACATCTTTGCCTGCATTGAACACAGCATAGTCGCCGAAGGTGATGCCGTCATTGGTATGAAAAACATCATCATCCCATGTGACATCAACGCCATACCATGTATTGCCGAGCCTGATCGTGTTGAAAATGTGCCATTCGTTATCCTCGGGTATGTAGCACTTCTGCTTGGAGACATTAAAGCCTGCGAGAGCGGAGAGCAGATAGAAGCCGTCGGCATAGCCGGCACAGTTTGCCACACCGTCCTCAAGCGCGCCGAAAGCAGTGCGGAAGCGGAGAGGATTGTAGGGATCCGGATTCTTCAGACTGTAGTCGTTATAATAAGTGATATGAGACGCCATCCAGTCATGGATCGCCATCTCCAGCATGTAATCATTTTCCGGCTTGCCCTGACGGATCTCATCCAGGATCTGGCGTGCTCTGGCAAGGAGATCACGTTCTTCGGCTGTCAGGTTCTGCTCGGTCCCGTTGCAGCAGGCGGTAAAAATGCGTACGCCCGGATGGGGGATCAGAGTGTAATCCATCCGTTTGGAACCGTCATTCATGTTTGTGTACCTGCCCTGCGCGGAAACGACGCATGTCACATCGGCAATGAAATCAGAGAGCCCGGTCATATCTGCCGTATAGTAAAAGGAAAAACTGTAATTAAACGTATCCATCTGGCTCATGACGTAATCACGCACTTCGGCTCTGGTGCGAAGCGTCGGGATTCCGGCATACTGGTTCTGCTGCGGATTTGAAGGAGCGGTATTGTTGTTCCAGGACGAGGAATTATCATATTCGCAGATATAGCCGATGGAGGTGCCTGTAATGTAGGAGGGCAGATCATCCGGAACATCATTCCAGACCCAGCGGCCTTCGTTTTCATAGTAGAACATCTCCATAACATCTTCGGATGCCCGGATCGTGCTGTCGTAGAAACTCGGCTCCCCGTTCATCCATGCGTTATAGTACCATGTTCCGGTTGTGTTCAGGGAATCCCCGGAACCGGCGGTCCACTGATAGGTCTTGCTGTTCGCGCTTCGGCGCCCGCCGATATAGAACCTGTTTTTCTTTCCGTACGCGTTCTCGATCTCCCGGATGACGGCATCCATTTCATCCTGCGTCTCAAAACAGGCAAGATGGCCTCCGCGTCTTGTACATTCGGCGGCCGCTTCGCTCCAGGTGCATTTCTGTATGATCACATCGTAAGTGCTGACACGGCTCCCGCCGGTGTTGCCGGCGAAGGATTTCAGGCCGGACATGTCCGGGGCTGTCGGCTGCGCGCTTTCAAGCGTATTCAGACTGTGCTCTATGGCGTATTCATCCGGCTCTTCCTGTGAAGAAGCTTCCGAAGCGGCGGCGGAGAGGCTCCCCAGGGACAGCAGCAGTGAGAGAAACACTATTCCTGCTTGTGTTTTTTTCAGCATGGCTCGATCCTCCTGATAAACATTGTATTATTTTAATAATATAAAAACCGCCGCAAAAGCGCAAGCAGATATGAGTTTTATGAGGCAGAAATGAAAAAAAAGGACGGAAACACACAGGGAAACTTCGGTGTTTTTTTGAAATTCTCAACGAAAACGTTTGCGGTTATTGCGCAGGTTTGCTGAATAGTATATAATAATGACACATGTCTTTAGCAAAAATATATGAATTTGCTTACGAAAGAGGACTATTGGTAAGGAGGAAACTCATCATGAAACAGAATGAGATGTTGGCCATGATTCTTGCCGGCGGAAGAGGAAGCCGTCTGAAAGACCTGACTAACAAAGTCGCAAAGCC
>CADCOP010000402.1 GCA_902803065.1 uncultured Lachnospiraceae bacterium
CACGTAATGAAGTGTCATGGATACGTTGCTGTGCCCCAGAATTTTCTGCAGATCCGTTACATCCATCCCCTGGTTACCGTGATATAAGATACTGGCCACCGTGAACCGAAGTTTATGACTCGAGAGATAAGGCAGGCCGCATTGCTCTTCATAGGCTTTCAAATGATCATTGAAAGTATCTGTGTTCAGCAGCCGACCGTCCAGCATAAACAGATGATCTGAAAACGGATTTCGGATTCGAGCCTCCTTTAGTATGAGAGAAGCTGTTTTTGTCAGCGGAATCTGCCTGACGGAATATTCCGGATTGCCTTTTGGCAGTTTATGATCCGGTTGCCGTGGATCTGCGACAACCTGATTCTTCACTGTATCCACTGTGACATTCTTTGAACGATTCCGCATTTGACGGCCGATCAAGATGAATCCTTTTTCAAAATCCACATCAGATGACCGGATTCCGGAAATTTCCCCAAAACGAAGAGGCATGAACAAAGCAAGCTTGATGGCATAAAAGTAACCGTCGCGTTGGTCTGCAGAGATCGTGTCAAGATGATCTATGAGCTTCTGGCGCTGCTTTGGTGTATAAGCTTTGATCCTTTTAGCCGTGGCCTTGAAATGCAGACCTTTGGTGTCAATCTCCGGTACGATGTTGCAAGGTATCAATCCTCGATCAGATGCATAACTGAAGACCCCATTCAGCGTTGAGCGGTAATTAACAAACGCATTTTTTGTTATGTTACCTCTGCCGGTCCAAAGCTGGAACAAACGCTTAATGTCAAATTTGGTGATTTCAACGATACGTTTGTCGCCAAGATGTGGTGCGATATGATTCCGCCAAATCCCATCATGCTCCTGGATCGTCTTAGGATCCCAGATTCCTCTGCTTCCATAATCAGCAAGCCAGCTGTAGAAGATAGATGTCAAATCATGTTTAAAGTAGTGGTCATACAGCTTTTCCAGTAATGCTTCTTCTGTTTTTGCATAAAAAACCGGAGATTTACTGCGATAATAGCCACCGCTGAAGCAAAACGTATCTTTTGCCCGGGGATGTTGTTCTTTATAGATTTTTCGAACTAACTCTTGTTTCTTTTTAGATAGCATTTCCTCCTTCTCTAAGGCTTCCTCTGGGGTCAGAATAGCAGATTTTCTCACCCAGGACAATTCTCTTTCGATATCCCGGCCGCGTAAACTTACTGTCGGATTTTTCAGGCGAGACTCCACCTTAAAGGGATGATATTTCTCAAATGTGAAACCGATATGTGCCTACACTATACCCCAGTTCCCGCGCATTTACAACTTCGCTTCTTTATGCCGCGCTATCGCTTGGCCTACCGCCCTCCACGGGCACCGCATCCGTATGCTTATAATCTGTCCTATGCTCGTCCTGGCGCTGCCCATTCCGGTTGGTGCTTTATAAACCAGTCAGATGCGCATTGAACCACAGCTTCTTTTTTATGCTGTTAGACAGACTGCCCTGTATGCTCGCCATATATTTTCCCAGTTCATAATGCCGATTCTTCTCGGAACGCATTACTTCTGTCGGCGTAAAAAAGGTCCTTCCTGCTCCTACCGCCTCCGGAAGTTCTTCTTTTTGATACCTCACCAGTTCCAGCATATCCCCGCCATTGTAATAATAAGCTCTCAGACGGGCCATCTTGCCGGCTCCCTTTTTGCTCCAGCCCATTGCCTGGGTGCTCATTCTGGAAGACAGGACATGGCTCACGTGTCCTTCCGCACTGCATCCGGGGAGCATCTTCCTGTAGCTGAGCCTTACCTTGCACGCCATCCAGTTATCCAGGATATATTTCTCGCCGGCTGCCACGTACTCCGCATTCGTTCCATCCAGATCCTGAAGGCATGCCCGGAGCCGTTCTGTCACTTCTTTAAACTCCCGCTTTCCGCCGTGCCTGATCACTCTTCGAAGTTCCGTGATCGCATCCCACTGGCTGTCTTTCATGTGTGCTGTCATCTTTGTGAGATACTTCTGAAGATGGAATTCATCGATCGTCGAAACGATCCCGCCGATCCCTTTCTTTCCGGTGTCGATCCAAGCTCCGCCGTCTCCATTCAGGTAGATCCTTTCTATGCGGCCAAGATCATAATGCGTATCGATATAATTATAGATTCTGTCCCAGAAGGCCTGGTTATCTTCGCTTTCGCTGTCTGAACAGAAATAATGCGGATTGATCAATACATTCCGCTTGCTTCCCGGGCTCTCCGGACGGATCCCCTCATACGTATAGACCAGCTTTGTGATCATTCCGTTGTTCTTATGTCCGTTCCTGCTTCTTGTAAGATCCCCTTTCTTTTGCTGGAACTGCAATGATACATGATCCTCGTCTGCGTCAATGAACAGCATCCTCGGGGCTCTTTTCTCAACCAAAGCCTCATCTTCCGGCGGAAACTGCAGTCTGTGGATCTTATTCTTGACGGTCTGTTTGCTTACACTGTCCAGAATACTTGCCTCGTTGCCGCCGCGTCTGTAAGATGTCTGAACAGCTTCCTCCAGCATCCGGGCCTCTGCATCCTCTGTGATCCGTTCATGAGAGTGCATGTTCATGACCCTGTCCAGCAGGTACGCTCTTTCTCCGTCCTCTTTGTTCTTAAACAATGCCTTTGGATAACATATGGCGCCAAGGGATGTGATAAGCTGCTTATCTCCATTTCTGTCAACGACCCAATCCATCTTCCGAAGCTCGCTTTCCTTCAGCATTTGGCTGAGGTACCCCAGCGTTTCCTCTATCATGCGGATCCCGGCCTGATGCAGAACACGGGTGATATCCATCACATATGTTGCAATATCCATCGGATTACGTATGAATTCATTCTCAAGTTTTTCAAAAGTCGGTACGCACTCCTCGTTAAAATACTGTATACTCTTTACCATAGAGAACACCTTCCTTTGTGTTTTGTGTGAGTTTCGCACCTGATACAATATCACAAAGTGGTGTTCTCTTCTTGTTTTATTTATCCGAGTAAAAGTTTACGCTGGCTCGATATCCCTTGCTGTTTCACGGTAGCCGTCTTTTATTAGAGAGGAGGAGCAGGCTGTTTTCTTCTTTGGCATAA
>CADCOP010000403.1 GCA_902803065.1 uncultured Lachnospiraceae bacterium
ACTCTTATCTACTTTCATGGTGGCGGATTCTTCGGCGGCAGTAAGAGTGTAGGTGATCCCCTTGCTGAAAGTGATGCGACTGCTTTACTGGACGATATTTGTGCCGAAGGTTTTAATCTTGTCAATATTGATTACGTGCTGGTTCTGGAATATCATTTCCCAGCACCGCTGGCTCAGGCTAACGAAGCATTTCAGTTTTTGATCGATCATGCTGACGAATATGATCTGGATATGAACAGAGTTGTAATCATGGGTTCGTCTGCAGGGGCAATCATGACAAGCCAGATGGGTAGTATCATTACCAATTCAGAATACGCTAAGATCTTGGGAGTTTCACCTGTGCTAAAGCCTGAACAGGTCAAAGCCGTTGTTCTTGATGATGCACCGCTTGCTTATGATAAGTTCTCTCTGGGGACAAAGATTCTTGTTGGAAATTATGTAAAAGGCTCCATCTTCCTTAATCGTGAGCAGGTGCGAAAGTACAATAATATCCTGTGGGTCGATTCCAATTATCCGCCCGCCCTGCTCCTTGGCAGCGAATATTATGTGGATATGCGGGATATGGATACAGCTTTGACTGAGGCGGGAGTAACGCATGCCCTGATAGACCCGCTCTTAGAGCGGAGCCTTCAGATGCAGCACTGTTTTGTTGCCTCAGAACGGGTAGATGATGTGGCAAGAGATGCATTTGAAAGGATGATAGAATTCTTAAAGAAACAACTTGATTCATAAAACCGGCTTATGCTGGCATCCTATCGAAACGAGAACGGTGAAGAGCTTCATCGGCATCCCTTACTGGTAAAAAAGCATCATAAATAGCCCTTATGGAAATTGTTTGATGGACTCGTAGTAGCATAAAAACTGCCACCAGACAAAAATCTGATGGCAGAAAGATTTAATTTTTTTTATTGTCTACTTGACGGGTAGCAGTTCACTCCAAAGGAGACACAGAACCGTCCCCTGTCCCCCCGGTCCCCTGTCCCCCGAACCCTCTGTTCCCCCCCGAAAAACAAACACGGGGACTTATGTCCCCGCGTCTGCTTTCTGCTGTTCATTTGGTTTTTCGACTCTTGAAACCAGATCCTGCCGCGCCGTGCTCAAATGAGCGATCATAGCATATTTGGCGCCGATAGAATCCTTTCTGCGAATTGCGTTTAGAATCATCTTATGTTCTTTATAGACCATATCACGGCGATGATCATACTCTATGCGGATGGAAACTGATGCCGATTCTGTAAGTATATACATGATCTTCGTGAGAATACTGTTTCCGGAACATTCGCCCACCATGGAATGGAACGCCAGATCGTACGCTCTGTAAGAATCCCCCTTCTGGCAGGCCTGCCTGAGCTGTTCGCACAGCTCCTCCATGCGGCTGATCTGCTGCGGACTTGCATTTAACGCCGCAAGTTCCGCGGCCGCTGGTTCGATGATCATCCGGACATCGTTGACTTCCATTGCAAGCTCAGGATCATTCCCTATGAAAGTAAGTCCCAACGGATCCTCGGGTATCCCGGTATTGTCTGCCACAAATGTTCCTGCACCCTGCCGTATTACCAGAATATTTCTGGCGGCAAGCCTGCGGATAGCTTCCCTGACGGTATTTCTGCCGACCCCCAGTTGCTGTGCCAGGTCGAACTCATTCGGCAGTTTATCCCCCGGCCCCATCTTTTTTTCCAGGATCAATTCTATAATAGCTTCTGATGCAGACTCAATCAGACTACCCGTTTTCTTCGGCATGGTTCTCTCCCGTCTTTCTGTTGTTTTTCGGTTCTCTATGATGAAGCTGAATCCTCAGCGATCCAGAGTCCCAACGCTGGCGCCGGGATGTAAAAAATCTCTTCCCCATCTGGCATCGTATGCCAGCCGTAAGTCAGCTTTTCCGGGTCATACCGTTTCGAGATCTCCGCGTAATCCGCTGCCTGATATCCGATCTGTTCGACATCCTGCATAAAGGATTTGGAAACGGCGTATGTCACGGTAAATTTACCATAATGCGCCGATCCCTGAAGCAGATGTGCCGCCACAGCCTGATTTTCACGAAGAGTAGGATCTTCAGGATCATAATAATGACGCATAATCTCATCATGACCCCTGTATCCATACATTCGGAGCATACGATCCACCCCGGGATCTTCTCCGAAGGTGCGCACGCCCGGAGCCAGTATGACCAGTTCTCCGCCCTTTTCCATGGCCATACATGTACGATAGAGCGCTTTATCGCCCACCCAGGTGCTTTTAAATTCCATCGGATCCAGATAGGCAACACACTTGCGGATGCGTTTTTGCATATACGTGACATTATGCTTTTGAGCCAGGACAACGGCTGAATCCAGTATATCCCTTCCGTGACCTATGAACAAGCCATGCTGATGTATTTTTTCTTTTTCAGCAGTGCAGACAGTCAGCACGAACTGGATAGGTCTGTCATAAAGGAAATGCTCGTAGGCATAATCAAACAGCTTTCTGACCGGTGTATGATCTCTGCCCAGGATCCGGTCCATTCCGTATACGGCTCCGAGCATATGACTCTTGGAGATCATATCTCTTCCGCCGACACCCACGAACAGATTTTTGGCATGGTTGGCCATTCCGACAACAACATGCGGAACGACCTGCCCCACAGACAATATCAGATCATAGCCGCTGTCCATAACGAGGGAATTGACTTCAACGCTCACGCCTTCAGTCCACATTCCTTCGGATATTTCCTTTAAGTAAGAACCCGGAACTTCGCCAAGCTTCACGACATCCGTGCGCCAGTTATGGACCAGAAGCTTTTCATAGGGGATATCCCCAAACATGATCTCAGCTTCTTCTCTGGTAACACGCTCATGTGTTCCCACGGCAGGCATGATATCTACTCTGCAGCCCTTCTCTGTCAGATAATGATAATAGATATTGGTTATTCTCCCCGCGTTAGAGTGCACCCTTGTAAAATCGGGCGGAAGGATCAAAACCTTCTGCAGATGAGTATCCGGCAGTGAAGATATCAGTTTCTCTCTGAGTTCAGAATCAGAGATACCTCTGCCGTCTTTTTCATAGTACATGAATGACATATCTGTTCTCCCGCTTGCCTGTTTTATCTCTGGACACGTCCTGTTCCATCTCCGCCCATCAGTTTTTCCACATCGGATGCGTCGACCCGGTTGAAGTCTCCTATGATACTGTGTTTCAGGCAGGATGCGGCAACAGCGAATTCCAGTGCGCTCTGGGTATCCTCATAGTGATTCAGTCCATAGATCAGACCGCCGGCAAAGCTGTCACCGCCGCCGACACGATCCACGATATCCCTGATCTCATATTTGCGGGATACATAAAAATGCTCGCGGTCATTCAGGCATGCTGCCCATCCGTTCCAGTCAGCACTGTGACTCTCTCGCAGCGTGATGGCGATCATTTTCATATTCGGGTATGTTTCCAGCACCTTATCAGAGAGAACATGATATTTTTCACGACTCAGCTCCCCGCTCTCTACATTTACATCCACCGTGATCTCCAGCGATTTCTGAACATCCTCCTCGTTTGCGACGGCAACATCCACATATTCAGCGATCTCGCGCATCACTTCTGCTGCCTTTTTCCCATACTTCCACAGATTCTTTCTATAATTCAGATCACAGGAGACTGTAATTCCTTTCTCCCTGGCTGCTTTTACGGAATCAAGGCTCAGCTGCATGGCTGTCTCGGAAATTGCCGGTGTGATACCGGTAATGTGGAACCAGTCGACCCCTTCAAAAACTCTGTTCCAGTCGACTTCTTCCGGCTTTGCGAGCGCTATGGCTGAATAAGCTCTGTCATAGATAACTTTACTGGGAAGCTGGTTCGCTCCGTTTTCCAGAAAGTAGATGCCCATTCTTCCCGGGCCTCTCTGGATCTTGCGGGTGTCTACGCCAAATCTTCTCAGTTCATGAATACATTCTGTTCCAAGCTTATTATCCGGCAGAACAGTAAAATACTCCGTATCCATCCCATAATTGGCAAGGGAGACTGCCACATTAGCCTCTCCTCCGCCAAAAGTAGCTTCCATCATATTACTCTGGAAGAAACGCTCATGTCCGGGTGCCCTGAGGCGCAACATGATCTCACCAAATGTCAAGACTTTCATCTTTATTCCTCCTCTATTCTCCTGACCCCCCTGCTCATGACCACCGCCCACGGCGATGTGCGCCGGCTCCATTCTGTCAGAATTCATGTTGACGTTTGACTCCGTCATTTTGCAAGCAGATGAATCGCAAACCCGCCAATTTCATCTTTCAGATAAACAGCCGTCTTCTTCGTTCCTTTTGTTTTCAGTGTTGTCATATCAACACGATATCCTCTTTCTTCAAGATCCGCAATCGCGCAATCCATGTTGTTGGTACGAACTGCAATATGTCCATTCGTACCCAGATATTTTGACTTCATCACTTCGATCGAGGAAGAAGCAAAATTTGAACTGTTTCCGGCTTTCGTTTCAAATCCAAAAGCATCCTTCAGGATCCGGCAGACATCCATGGACGCATCTTCGCTTTCCGTATTGATGCCGATATGGGCTGTTTCATATCCCAGATAAGCAGCTCTGGCTTCCTTACACATACGCGTAATCTTTTCAAAGTCTCCTGCGGCGATATCCGCCTTGGGGCAGACCCAGCTTCCGCCGACAGCATGGACAAAAGGTGCCGCAGCGAATTCGCCTGCATTCTCATTATTGACTCCGCCGGTAGGGATAAATGTAATTCCGCCAAAGGGTCCGGACAGACCTTTCATTGCTTTCAGGCCGCCATATACACCAGCCGGAAAGAACTTTAAGACCTTCAAACCATGTGCCATAGCCTTCATGATCTCTGTCGGAGTTACACATCCCGGTGTAACAGGAATATCATGCTCCACGCACCAGGATACCACTTCTTCATCATAACCCGGAGATACGATAAACTTTGCTCCTGCATTAACAGCTGTCACGCACTGCTCTAATGTAATAACCGTACCTGCTCCCACAACGATCTGCGGACACTGTGCGGAAACATTCTTAATTGACTGTTCAGCCGCTGCGGTCCTGAAGGTGATCTCCATTACTTTGAGTCCCCCAGCGAGGAGTGCTTGCGCCGCAGGTACAGCATCCTTTGCATCATCCAACACAACGACCGGCACAATACCGGATTCTGCCATCTTTTTTAACACGTCCATTTTTTCCGCCTCCGAAGTAACCATTCTTTTGTCTGTTTCTTAAACCGCACCGCCCTCAGAATAGATCTCTTCCATGCTTGCACCGTTCACAAGCCTGTCACGGCTGAAATTCTCCTTATCAACGATCTTGTACGCTTCATCGAGGACTTCATCGATAATATCTTTGGGAATTACCAGCACGCCATCGCAGTCCGCATAAATATAATCACCAGGATTGATCGTGACCCCGCACATGTTGATCGGTATCTGACATTCATTGATCTCGCAGCGTCCCTTGGATGTTCTGGGATCCTTGTCGCGATAGATGATCGGGAAATTCATCTTTTTCAGTTCCTTTGTATCGCGGATGCATCCGTCAAGAATGACACCTGCACACCCATGCTTATTGACATTTGTGGCAAAGAGTTCTCCAAACAATGCACAGGTATAATTCCCCCGCGTCACCAGCAGATATACTTCCCCGGGTTTCAGCTGATCAACCACTTTGCACTGAGCGATCAGGGGATGCTCCGGCATGGAATACACTTCTGTTCCGATGCTGGTAAATGCAGGTCCAAAAATGACCACATCATCGTTTAAGGGCTGCAATTCCTGTCCGATCGCCTGATTCCTGTATCCCATCACATCCAGGACATCACTGATAACACCCGAGTACAGGTCCTTCTTTATCTGTTCAACCGTATACTTCATTTTCTGCCTCCAATCAGCTCTTTACGCAAAATAGTCATCATACGACAGCCCAACGTAGGCACCGATCATTTTCAGTTCTTCCACTGTCTTGTCTGAAACAGGTATGCCATCCGCCATCTTCTGTTTCATCGACTCCATCTCTTTTTCCCCATGAGTATAGATTCTGTCTTTTCCGTCCGCTTTCTCACTCTCACGAAGTTCCTGAAGCAAGGTGGACATTCTCTTCCGAATCTCTTTCTTATCGCCAAACATGCCATAATCAATGGCTATGAATCCGAAGGATGTATCTCCCATACCGCCGTTCTGAACATGAGGAGCTGTATGTCCTCCTGACAGAATACTTGTGAAGAGTTCACCTATGATTCCCAGACCATACCCTTTGTGGGATCCGGTCTCCTCAAGTTCTCCGCCAATGGGGAAAATGCCTCCGCCTTCCTTAGCTGTGATACAGTCGAGAACATGCTGAGCGTCATGACAGGATGCCCCGGTCTCATCTGCAGCCCATCCTTCTTTGAGCGGTTCTCCCCTCTTGTTGTAGATCTCAATTTTCCCACGTGTAACCACTGTGGTCGCGGCGTCATACAGGAAATCATAGGGATCCGCCGGCATGCACAGTGCCAGAGGAGTCGTTCCAAGCATCGGTTTCTTACCGAATGTAGGAATCGCAATGGCCTCCGTATTTGTTGAACTGAATCCAATCAGATCCTCCTTTGCAGCCATTTTTGCATAATATCCGGCAATGCCATAATGATTGCACCTGCGTACGGTAACAGCTCCAAAGCCATGTTCTTTAGCTTTGGCGATCGCCATATTCATGGCCATCACGGCTGTCGTCTGGCCCATGGTCCGGTGACCGTCTATAACTGCAGACACGGCTGTTTCGTGCACGATCTCAGGGGCGGCGTGCGCATCGACCAGATTTCTGACCAGAGAATTATGATATCGGATCATCCGCTGTATTCCATGTGATTCAATTCCATAAAGATCTGCAGTTAAGATCACGTCAACGATCCGTTTACTCTCTTCCTCTGTGAAACCGTGCAGGCAATATATTTTTTCACAATATTCTCGCGCACGGTCAACAGGAATAACTGTATACCCCATACTCTACCTCCAGCTATCAGCCAGCTACGAGCCGGTTAATATCCTCTTTGATGATTTTTTAAGTCTCTGATGGCATGCTCAAACGCCGCAGTACGCGCTGAAGCCACCGTCCACGGGCAGTATGACACCGGTCACAAAACTGCTGGCGCTGCTGTCACACAAATACAGCATAGCCCCTGTCAGTTCATCCGGAGAGCCCATTCGGTTCATGGGAGTCCCGTCAATGATCTTCTGGGCTCTTGGCGAATTGCTGCCATCTTCATTAAGCAGAAGATGCCTGTTGATTCTGGTCAGGAAAAATCCCGGAGCAATCGCATTTACCCGGATCCCAACTCCTGCGAGATGAATGCTGAGCCACTGCGTCAGATTGGCAACAGCTGCCTTGCTTGCGCTGTATGCAATCTGCTTTGTGAGAGGCGAGATCCCGCTCATGGAAGAGATATTCAGGATATTCGCGCCTTCTATTCCTGCCATTTTCTGAGAAAATACCTGTGTGACATTAAACATGCCTATGCAGTTTAAGTCCATCACTTCCCGGAACACCTCGGAAGGCAGGTTAAAGAGCGTCCTCTCTTCCTCAGGCGAAGCTGCAAGACTCTGCTCATCAGCCCGCTCCTTTGTCGTACATGCCGAGGCGGGGGCAATCCCGGCGCCGTTGATCAGTATGTCGGCAGGCCCGAATGCATCGCATATCTGCTTTTCTGCCTCCCGGACACTGTTTATGTCCTGTACATTGCATGCAACAGGCATGGCAATTCCACCCGAAGAGCTGATCTCATCGGAAACAGCTCCGGCCGTTTCCAGGCGGGTCCCGACAACGGCCACCCTGGCACCTCTTTCAGCAAGAGCCCGGCAGAAGCAGCTGCAGAGTACCCCGCTTCCACCTGTAACTACAGCGGTCTTTCCTTCAAAAAAATTACTCATGTACCAACGCCTCCCTGTTCACTCACGCCTGCCTTCAGCTGTTCTTTTTCTCTCTCCTGTTCCGGATGATCGGCCATACGATAAAGAATACAAGGAGCAGCGCCAGAACTGCCGCAACAGGCCGTGTAAAGAATTTAGCTGGGCTGAAATTACCTGCCATCAGCCCGCGGCGGTAATTCAGTTCCACAAGGCTCCCCAGAATAATGCCCAAAGCCATCGGAGCCGGTGACATTTTCAGTTTTTTCATCAGAAAACCGATAAAGCCAAAGACAACCATGGCTGTAATATCAAAACTACGAATATTGGCTGCATATCCGCCGATCACGGAAAGAACTACAACGACCGGCATGATAATACCGATCCGGCACTCCAGGATCTTACCGATAATGGGAGTGATCGCAACCCCCTCCACAAACATGACAAGGTTGCCAAGAAGCAGGAGCACAGCCAGGAAATAGATGAATTTCGGGTTATTTTTTATGAAATTGGGGCCCGTCTGATATCCGTGCAGCTGCAGTCCTCCCAGAAGAATAGCTGAGACAGCGTCTCCTGCCACACCAAGTGTCAGCATCGGGATAAACACGCCGCTGGTGCATGCATTATTGGCGGTTTCAGATGCCAACAGTCCTTCCCAGGACCCATGGCCGAATTTTTCCTTATGCTTACTCTGTCTGCGCGCGGTATCATATGCTACCCAGGAGGCTATGTCCTCACCGGTTCCGGGAACTGCACCGATCAGCGTACCGATCACGCTCGACATAACGAACAGCCGGAAATTGTGCCTGATCATATCAAAGCTCTCTCTGATATAACCAAACAGATCTTTTACGGTCATCTTCTGCACCTTTTCGATCGTATGCAGTTCCGGATCCGCAAGAGCTGCGATCGCCTCGGACAGTCCAAAGAGGCCTACCATAGCCGGAACCAGAGAGATTCCTGCCCTGAGTCCGGAAACGCCAAACGTATATCTGACCGTTCCGTATATGCCATCCAGTCCGATACAGGAAATGAACAGGCCGAGCATGCCGGAGATCAGTCCTTTATAAGGTTTCTCTGCTGTCATGCTGCCGCAGATGACAATGCCGAACATGCCGAGCCAGAAGAATTCCCAATAACCGATCATCATTGCAGCTCTGGATATAGGTTTCGCCAGAAGCAGAAGGATCACAAGTCCGATCACCGCACCGCTGCAGGAGGCTGTCGTCACCATGACCCCCGCCTTGATTCCATACCCTTGCCGCGTTAATGGGAAGCCTTCCAGAGCCGTAGCGGCCGATGACGGCGTACCCGGAACATTCAGCAGAATGGCCGATCTGGATCCTCCGTAAATACCTCCAATAAACACCCCGATCATAACGACCATGGCGTTCGCCGTACCCAGTCCAAGAGTGGTCGATACCAGCAGTGAAACGCCCATCGTCGCGGTCAGACCCGGAAGCGCTCCGATGATAATACCCGCAAGTACGGCAAGCACCAGCAGAAGCAGCGACTCCGGATTCAGGATCGAAGCTATGTCAAGCTGTATATTCATTCTCTACCTCCTCTCATCTGGGCATGACAACAGACAAGCCGTAATGGAATACCACAAAGATCAGGATAACGGTCACGGCAGAAATAATGATCGTCTTGATCATCGAAATATCATTAAAGACCTTGATTGAAACAACCAAAAACAGAAAAGAGGCAATGGTAAAGCCATATTCCTTCGTAAATCCACCGCAGACAGGTATAAGCAGAAACACATAAACCAGAATCATTGCCGAGATCAGAAGCAGGTTGATCTGTTGTTTTCTTCCGCCAAATATCTCCTCAAGAGCGGATGGTTTATTCGAAGCTTTTGGTTTTCCGCTCTCCCGTTTCATCTCCATCAGGGTATCAACCAGCCACCAGATTGAAAGGATCATCAGCAAGACACCCATCAGAGACGGAAAAGCCCCCGCACTGACTGCAAAATTCTTGGCAAGGCCTATAGGGATATTGACCCCCAGATATATGATGTAGCTGGAAAAAGCCAGAAGCAGGGCTGAAATGATAAGATTCAGGATAAGCACAGTTTCACATCCTTCCAGTTTGTCTTATGCGGCCTTCGCCGGACACATACAGATATGTGACGACTCTTTGCCCGCGGTGTAAACAGTTCTGTTCGTATGGACAACAGCAGAAACCAGGTATCTGTGGAAAAGCTCCTATGTACTGCATTAGAAAGGAGCGCCCCTGTGTGACCACACAGGGGCCGCTCCAAAGTTTGCGTTAAATACCCGTTTATTCCATTTGATTATTCCGGACGCGGCCATCCAAATTCTTCAGGGCTTGTGGTGGTAAATCCCATATCATAGAGCATCCAGCTGTTAATATAGGTCGTAGTCTCTGCCCACTCGTTTGCTTCCTCTCCGGTCTTTCCTACAGGAACAAATGTCTTCTGTTCCATGAAGTCCTTAAAGGTATCGGAATTGGCTGCTTTTTCGCAGGCCGCTCTGAGAATCTCATAAACCTCAGGATCTGTATCAGCCGGTACAGCCATTCCTACCCATCCTCCGAAGGGCATATATTCCTCAAGCGCCGGATACTCGTCAGCAACCCACGGAACCTCGATCTCTGAACCATCAGCTCCCTCAAGAGTGATTGCGCTGTTACCCATATATGTCAGAACACGAAGATCACCGGAACGAACATATTCAATACACTCCGGAAGACCGCAAGCTGCCGCGTCTACATCTCCCTGTACCGCAGACAGAGCTGCGTTAGCGCCGCCGCCAGACGGAATCAGGGTCGGTGTCTGGCAATCGGGCTCCTGCTGGAGAATCAGTCCAAGGCCTCTGGTAAATGCACAGCCGGAGTCGGAAGTTGCGATCGTCAGCACATTTTCTTTCATGGCAGCGATCAGATCCTGCAGGTTCTGATATGGAGAATCCTTTGCTACAACGACTGATGTGGGAACTGCAGTTGCAATAATCAGTGCATTCCAGTCTTCCCATGTCAGCTGGGACTGGCCCATGATCTTGATACTGGTGATATCTGTCGGATAACCGGCGATGGTATATCCATCGTGATCGCACTCATTAAATACATACTCCTGCCCAATTGCGGAAGCAGATCCCGGCATGTTTGTGACTGCGATGCTGACACCAAGTTCTTTTTCCATCTCGGAAGCCAGTGTGCGGCAAATCAGATCCGTTGCTCCGCCGGCACCGAAGGGAACGATCATATTGATATTATGATCCGGAAAATCGCCTGCAAGCGCGGTCGCCGTCATACAGACTGTTCCAATGAGGGCTGCCAATAATGCTGTGAATCTTTTCATGATTTCTCTCCTTTTCTTGAATTCTATTTTCACGGGATCATCCCGTTAGGTACAAACTCTCTCGTGGCTCTTTACCTCTATAATTCAATGACTCCTTTAAATACTGCGCCGCCGGATGCAAACCATTCCTCGAATGCTTCCTTAGCCCGATCAAACCCCGCTGTATTTGTGATCATTTTTTCCGGATGGATCTTCCCTGTTTCTATACACTCGAGCACATACTCAAAATCTCTCATCTGTGCGACCCTGCTGGCAAATACGGTAGCCTCTCTTACATGGAATGCCGGGTCGGAGATGGCCAGGATATCCGACTGCAATCCGACAAATACAAGATTACCCGCCGCTCCGAGATAATTGATCGCCACATCGTTCGATTTTTTATTACCTGTAGAGTCAATAACAATGGATGGATACTCCTCATGCGTCCAAGCCCTAAGCGTCTGATCAAAATCATCCGCTGAAGGATCCAATGCAATGTAACCGAACACATCTGAAGCAAATGCTCTGCGTACCGGGTTGACATCCGCGATCCTGACATCCGCTCCCGCTATTCTTGAAAACTCGGCAGCTCCCAGGCCGATCGGTCCGGCTCCCAGAACAAGGACCCGGTCATCCTTACCAACATTTCCCCGCCTTACACAGTGTGCGCTCACTGACAACGGTTCGATCAGTGCTGCTATCTTCGAATCCATATCATCAGGAAGTTTTAAAAGAAGACTTGCCGGAACACTGACATGTTCGGCCAAACCGCCTTCCACGTGAACGCCGAGAACTTTCAAACTTGTACAGCAGTTTTCGCGTCCTTTCCTGCATGCATGGCACTTTCCGCAGGAAATATACGGTAAGATGGATACCTTGTCTCCTGGACGTACAGACGATTTCCCGTCCTTTATCTCCTCCACAATGCCGCACAGCTCATGGCCAATGATCCTTGGATATGTCAGCAAAAGAGAATTTCCTCTGTAAGCATGATAATCACTGCCGCAGATACTGACAGCTGACAGTTTTACTTTGGCATATCCTTCCGGCACTTCCGGTTCAGCCACGTCACACATTTCCAGTTGATATGGTGCCTGTAATACCAAGGCTTTCATGATCCACCTTCTCTCTCAATTTTGACCCGGTATGTATACTTCAGATCTATCATTCATCGGATGTATTTTTAAATTATCATAGGATGTATTTCTTTTCAAGCCATTTTATATGCGTATACTCATTTTCTATTTTTCTGATAAATTGTACGTATAAACATTGGCAAAAATGACAATATCTGTTAAAAATTGCTATAAAACGATATTTGTCTGCCCACATCCCTTCCTGATAAGGACGCAGCCAATCATATTCATCCCATCTTTGAGTTTATAATACATCCCATGTTTGTCTAAAAAATATCAAATTCATTCAGGCAAAAAAACCGCCTTTCAAATCAGAAAGGCGATCAGGCTATTCAGACTATTCATGCACCATCACCGCTGCGGCTTCAACGCAGAAGCTGCAATGTCCGCAGGAAGGACAGGTGAGTTTACGAGTGATTATCTGGCAATCGTTTCCTGGAATTTCCTTCCTTCAGCCGCGCCGCCGCAGGAACGAAAACTGTCCGATATCTTTATTACATTTTCCCTGAATCCGTGAAGTTAGGCTTTTTATAAAACCAGCCCGACTTTTGTGGCTGATTCTTTTGCTTACTTCTCGGAAGAGTGTTGGTGTAAGACCTGTATGGTTCATTCAGTATGGTCCTAAACTGCGCAGGATGATCTGCTCTATGGTTTTGGGCGCACTTAATAAACCATATGTCTTCCTTTTTTTACTGTGATATTCTATAAGCTGAAATCTGCAAATGCAGTATATATTCGGCTGAATGAAAATCGCCATACATTACTTTGGCCGAGGCCGATCATGATCCGGAGAGCATGTTCTGTCACATGACTGGCCATCATCACGAGATTGCTGATAACGGTTCGTAACCTGCGTCGTCGCACGTTATGTTTCATCGGAGTATCTTTCAATCCGAGAGATTCCTGACCAATCATCCGCAGAATGTTGTAAGCCAGGATTGTCAGTTCCAGTACGAGTTCGTTTGTACCAAACTTGCCGGAAGGGAGCCATTCGACATCCATGTCGGTCTTGATCTCGCTGTGGAACTGTTCACATTCGCCATGGGCATGGTAAAGATTGATGATATCCGTATCGGACAACCCCAGGTTTGTCCACCAGGTGTTAATCTCTATATCGGAGGGCATAAGGAACTGGCCGTATTTATCGATGGATCTTTCAATGATCTCATACCCTGCACGGATACCAATCGTGTAATCCTGCTGGTCGGAACCGGTATAAGTGACATCTTTCCATGTGCTGCCGATATATACAGTTTTTCCTTCTCTGGGGGTAGAGATGTTCTGGCAGTTCGCCCTGGCATCATCAAACCATTCTTCCTGGTTCTCCCTTCGAAGGTTTCGCTTGACGATGAAATAGCAGCCGTGTTCCAGAAGGATCCCGATATTTTCAGCGGAATCATTGCCGGAATCCAGACGGATCAATAAAGGCGCATCTGTCAGCTGACGGCAGAGGGCAAGGGTTTCTCTCAGGAAAGCAGGCGTTCCGTTCTGGCAATGCTGCTTACCTTCACGCAGCTCACAATTAATCAGATAGCCTTCCGTTCCAATATAGGCCATGATGAGAGCATATCCGTCAAAACCTTTATAGGTACGGGAAACACCCTGCTTACTCGACTTTGAGTTATCAAACGGTGTGACATCAATGTCAACTGGCACATATCCGTTCGGCATTCTGGAAGGAACGATCCCATTTGCCTTGAGCATGGCAATGTTCGCAGCAAGGATCTCTTTACGCAGAGAAGAACCGATATCATCCATCCTCTGGCGGGGGGCTTCCGAAGGGATTGCCCGTGTAATCCCAAGTGCCAGCTTGTAGAATTCCGGATCGTCGGCGAATTCACAAACAGAATGAAAGTCCGGTTTTCCCATGCACAGCAGGCCGATGTATGTGAGAAGGATATCTCCATTTTTAATCTGGTGCTGTGAACGGTTCTTAGTGACATCCATGCGGCTAAGCTGTTTTACGAATTCGCTTTTCCCAAGGATAGATCCGACTACGGCCAGGCCACTGGCAGGAATAATACGTTCGTTTGTAAACTCTACGACAATCTTTTTGTTCTTGTTCATGATGATATGCTCCTAAGCCATGATATACCTGTATTTATTTTAACAGTTATGGCTTAGAAAACCGAGCATATATCATGAATTTTCAGCACCCACTGGGCGAAGCAGAAACACGTTAAAAGGACTCCGCTGAATCTTATAATTTCTGGGAATTTTGCATTCCGAAGGTTACGAACTTCACGGATTCAGGTTCCAGTTATAGAAGAATTTCAATGACGGCGCACTGTTGTGTTCTTCCCGATGGTGCAGCGTAAAACAAATACGGTACTTATACTTAAAACGCCAACAGGCTGCCTCATGGGCAGCCTGTTGGTGGGAATAGAGGAGGTGTATAGTCTAAGATGTTTTCCAGACCAGTTTTCCCTGAACGGTCATACGTATGGAA
>CADCOP010000404.1 GCA_902803065.1 uncultured Lachnospiraceae bacterium
AGCGCTTTTACGCCGGGGAAGGTCTTCGTGACGTGCTCCATAGAAACAGCATATTCGCTCATCCCATCCGCTCCTTTCAATTCAGGCAGTTCTGCCTGTTAATTTAAAAACGCTCTCTTACATATTGTTCCAGTGTTCTGGCTTCCGCCACCTCGTCCGGTCCTTCGAGGCGGAGCTCAATGTCATCATTTTCTCTGGCAGATAAACACATGACGTGGAAGATCTGTTTCGCGTCTCCCGATTTTTCTCCGTCCAGAATGGTCACCTTACTGGAACATTTCAGTGCGGCGCCTACAAGGTCGCCGGCTGCTTTTGCCGCGAAACCTGCCGGTTCGCGCAGAATAAAATGAAATGATACCATTCCGATCCTCTCCCTCACCGTTCAAAAGTAACTGAGCCTATTATAAAGAAGAACAGGGTCCCGGTCACCTGTAGACTGTCACCAGTTTTTGTGTTATTTGTCATTTGTAGGAATGACATTTGTCATTCTATATCTGCTGTATGCACAAAAAAAGAGACCGGATACAGCCGGCCTCTGCATATACTGCCATATTCTTCCGCCCTGCCCCCGCAGTGACATTCGTCTTTATGCCCATAGCCTGTCCGTCGGCGGATTAATGACAAGCACTGACCTGTTCAGTTTCCCAGGCCCTGCATATACTGGTTGAGCCGCCGGTTCTGAATGACCTGCTCCATCTGGATACTGAAGGAATCCTTCAGGATGATGTCCACAGAGCGCCCGGCCTCCTGGACGGCTTCCTCATACTGCCGGAAATGAGGCTCTGTTCCCGCGTGTTCCATGACATACTTCATGACCGCCGGATTGACCGCGCCGCCTGACTGCAGCTGCAGCCTGTCCGCTGTCTCTCCGGATTCCGTCACGGCGCGAAGCGCTGAAATACCGTCCGAATAGATAAATATCTCCGACTGGATCTGCGGATCATAGGTCAGGCATTTGATCAGTTCCCAGCTGAGCTGCTTGTTCTCGGACGATGCGCTCATGCCGAACGAAAGCGTATCCAGAACCGAGAGCGTATCCGCGGACGGGCCTGCCGGCATGGGGACACAGTCCCAGGAGAAATCCGAATACCGGATGCCGCTGAGTTCGTTGGACTTAAAAGAGCGGTACTCCGAAAAATACATCGGCTCAAACACCACATTCCCGTCCTCGAAATCCGGCTCCCTCTCCCTGTTTCCGCTCAGCACCTGCTCCAGCTTATCAGAAAAGAGCAGCACCTGCTCCATCTCTTCCGAGTTGAAATAACAGGCAGTTCCCTTCTCATCAAACAGGCGTATACCGTTCGAATCAGCCGCGTCCTTCCAGGTGTACCCGCTGACGCCGTACTGATCGATCGCGCCGTTTCCGTTTGTGTCTTTTGTGGTCTTCGCGCAGATCTCAAGGAAATCATCCCATGTCCAGTCCAGTCCCGGCATGGAAATCCCCTCGCTGTCAAGAATCGTCTTGTTAACGAACATCAGCTTCGGCGCGCACTCAAACGGCAGAGTATAGAGTTCGGACCCGACCAGTCCTGTCTGATAGGCTGCGTCATAATAATCCGAAGCCTGAAATGCTTCATCATACTCAGCATACGATGTCAGCGGCTCAAGCGTCCCGATCTCGGCCAGGTTGTTCCTGTCATTAAGAAGAACAACAAACACATCCGGCGCATTGTGGCTGAGGATCTTCTCAGCAAGCCATTCACTGTAATCTTCAAGAACGATTCCGCTCTCATAAGTCACTTCCACATCCGGCCGCGTCTCGTGGAACCGGCTGACGGCGTCCTCCAGGATCTGATACGCGTAACCGTTCTGGACGCCCCAGTAACTGTCAGAAAACAAGCCTACCGTAAGCTTTTTATTCTTCGTAAAGTGACAATTCCTGTCTGCTCCTGTCACTAATAGCAGGAGCAGAATGGCGATCACCGCAAATATGCCCAGTATTCTGTGAAATCGTCCCGCATTCACATCTCTTCTCCCCGGCGGCATGCCCTGCCGCAGCCGTACAATAATTTCTCAAGGCAGATATTTTCAGTCACGGCCAGATTCTTCAGGACTCCTGCGAGTCAAGCTTCCTGTTAACTGCTCCTGTCTGCACTGCCCATATCGCAAGCTGCGTCCGGTCGCGCAGTCCCAGCTTGCTCAGGATATGGCTGAGATTGTTGCGCACAGTTCCTTCTGAAAGATTCAGAGTGGAAGCGATCTCCTTGTTTGAATACCCGCGCCCGACCTGGACAATGATCTCCCACTCACTTTCTTTCAGTTCCTGCGACTGTTTTTCATCTACCTGAATGGAAAAACTTCCCTGCGCCATCCTGGAAAACAGGCGGACGACCTTTGAGGCAATATCCTCATTGATCATGGCATTTCCCTGATATACTTTGCGAATCGCCTTGGTCAGTTCCTCGATGGATATTCCTTTGAGAAGGTATCCGCTCGCGCCGAATTTCAGGGCATTGAATACATATTCGTCATCATCGAACGTGGTCAGAATGATTATTTTGATGTCCGGATAGTTTTCCTTGATGATCTGCGTGCATACGACTCCGTCCATCTCCGGCATCCGGATGTCCATCAGGATAACATCCGGACGCTCCCTCCGCACCGAGCGGATCACCTCCAGACCGTTCGCCGCGTTCTCCGTCACCGTAAAATCCGGCTCATTGCTCAGAATGATCTGCAGGCTCTGGCGTATCAGTTCCTGATCATCTGCAATCAGAATTTTGATCTTATTATCCACTTATGTACCCCATCGGACCGGCAAAGCCGCATCGATCACAAACCCGTCATTTCCGTCATAGGAAAGCGTGCCG
>CADCOP010000405.1 GCA_902803065.1 uncultured Lachnospiraceae bacterium
ATTGACATATGTCAATATCCGGAGTATACTGTTTTTGACATATGTCAGAAAGGAGAGCTTATGCCAAGACCAATAAGATGCCGCAGAATAGAGCAGCTGCCGGTCTACCGAAGCTTCTCGCCGGATGACACAGCGGCCGCGGAAAGCGTTCTGATGACCGTTGACGAGTTTGAAGCGCTGAGACTTCTGGATAATGAAGGGCTTACGCAGGAAGAGAGCGCGTCCAGGATGAACATCTCCAGGACAACAGTCACTGCTATTTATGACAGCGCAAGAAAAAAAGTCGCTGACGCCCTTGTAAACGGAAAGAGGCTGCTCATCGCGGGCGGACATTTCGAGTGCGAACCGGTCGAGATCCGGCAGAAAATCATTGAGAAAGGAAGAGGCACCATGAGAATCGCAGTTACGTTTGAAAACGGAGAGATCTTTCAGCATTTTGGCCATACGGAGCAGTTTAAGCTGTATGACGTTGAGGACGGTAAGATCACAAATGAGCAGGTCGTAGATACCAACGGAAGCGGACACGGCGCGCTGGCGGGTTTCCTGCAGGCGGCAAAGGCTGACGCCCTGATCTGCGGCGGGATCGGTATGGGCGCGCAGATGGCGCTCGCGGATGCCGGGATCAGACTTTATGCCGGGGTTCAGGGGTCTGCTGACGAAGCAGCGAAGGCTCTTGCCCAGGGAACCCTTGCGTTCGATCCGAATGCCCGCTGTGACCATCACGGACATCATCACGACGGAGACTGCGGCCATGACCACTGTGGTGAACATCATTGCGCAGGAAATTGAATATAATCTTCGATCTCTTTCTGTCCTTCGCGAAGATCGGCCTCTTCACATTTGGCGGCGGATACGCGATGATCGCATTGATCGAAAACACTTGTGTGGAGAAAAAACAGTGGATCACTCATGATGAGATGATGAATATCACGGTCATCGCGGAATCCACCCCGGGACCGATCGCGATCAACTGCGCGACCTATGTCGGGTATAAGCAAAAGGGCTTTGCCGGGGCACTGGCTGCTACGACCGGGATGATCCTCCCCTCTTTCTGTATCATTTTTGCGATATCAAAGTTCCTGGATCATTTCCTTGAGATCACATGGATCGCTCATGCTTTCCAGGGTATCAGGATCGCGGTCGGGCTCCTGATCCTGGATGCGGCTGTGAAGATGCTTCGGAAGATGCAGAAGAAACCGATGCCTCTTGCGTTCATGCTATGCGCTTTTGCGGCCATGCTTTTGATCAATATTTTCTCTGTCAGGATCTCTTCGATCATCCTGATGCTGGCTGCCGGACTGGTCAGCCTGGTCATTTTCATGGTAAAAAATCCTGCCGCGAAGGGAGGTGCTGTAAAGTGATCCTCCTGGAATTATTCATCGGTTTCCTGAAAGTCGGCTGTTTTGCCTTCGGCGGAGCCTATGGGGCGATCCCGCTGATCCGCGATGTTGTTCTTTCCTATGGGTGGCTGGACGATGAGATGCTGACATGTATGATCGCCGTCAGCGAAAGCACGCCCGGTCCGATCATGGTCAACCTGGCCACCTATGTCGGCAGCTCACAGGCAGGGATCCCGGGGGCTTTTATCGCGACGCTTGCTGTCGTGCTTCCGTCCTTTATCATCATCCTGCTGGTAACAGCGCTGCTCACAACTGTCCTGAAAAATAAATATGTTCAGGCAGTCCTTCGGGGACTGAAGCCTTGCATGATCGGGATCATCCTTGCCACCGGAGTTTGCATGATCATCCGAAACGGTATAGTTATCCGGGACAGTGTTTTCCTGACCCGGCCGCTGGTCCTGACGCTGGTGCTTGGAACGATCTATTTCGGTTCCAGAAAGATAAAAAAGGGAGGCATTTCCCCGATCCTTCTGATCTGTCTCTCCGCTGTCGCGGGGATTGCTGCTTACGGGTCATACAATTGAACGGAAAAAGCCGGCAGGGCTGAAACACAGTCAGCTCTGCCGGCTTTTTCGATTCTCTCTATGGCGGCCTGCTGCCGCTTTGTATAAATTATTCAGCAGTCGTCAGCTTCCTTGCGATCTTCAGCAGACGGCTGGCATTTGCCTCAAGCTGCTCTCTGCCAAGCCGCCCGTCCGCCAAAGCCTTGCGGATGTTCTCGTCATCCTGCTTGCTGCCGGGCATAACGATGTCGTTGCCTGATGCGACGATCTCATCCGCCACGGCGCCGCGGTGGGCGGAAGTCTTGTCCGCCATGCCGGCAATGACCCAGTCGGTCATGACCATGCCCTGATAGCCGAAGTCACACCGCAGGACATTCTCGATGAGATCCCGGCTCTCGGAAGTATGTACGCCGTTCAGCAGATTGTAGGATGTCATCAGGGCAAGAGGCTGGGATCTCCGGATGCAGATTCCGAATCCTTTCAGATAGATCTCCCGCAGCGCCCTCTCGCTGACGATGCTGTTGGAGTTGAAGCGGTTTGTCTCCTGATTGTTGACGCAGTAATGCTTGATGGTCGTTCCGCAGTGAGGATGACGCTGCACGCCATTGGTGATGGCAGCGGCCATGATCCCGCTCACTAACGGATCTTCCGAAAAGTACTCGAAATTGCGCCCGCAGCGGATGGAACGGTGGATGTTGAGAGCCGGCGC
>CADCOP010000406.1 GCA_902803065.1 uncultured Lachnospiraceae bacterium
GGCGACGCCGTTGAAGAAGAAGATCATGATATTCACGATCATGGTGGTGGAGCCGATGGCAGCCAGGGCTTCCTTGCCTACAAAATTGCCGACAACCACGGAGTCCACGGTATTGTAGAGCATCTGGAAGATATTTCCGAGAAGAAGCGGAAGGGAGAACGCGATCAGATGCCGGAGGATCGGTCCTTCGGTCATATCCCTTGCAGTTGTTTTATGGTGATGAAAACTGTTCAAAGCCTGTCTTACCCCGATCGATCATCAAATAGTCTGAAACAGATCATCCAGCAGTGCGTTCAGGAACGTCACTGCCAACCATGCCGCGGTGCTGCAGCCGGTATTGCAAAGTGACGATTCCCTCATCTGATTATAGCATGGAGGATGAAAAAAAGATGATCCTGTATTATAATTACAATAATGAGTCATTCAAACAATCTCATTCATTTGCGGTTACAGAGTTCTCAGTCATTGTTATGTGGAGAAGGCAGCATGTTGAAAGTCCCGTCCTACGAAGGAAATGAACCGTTTATATTTATCAGCTACGCGCACAAGGACAGCGCGCAGGTACTGAAGGTACTCTCTTATCTCAGGAGCAGGGGGCTGCGGATCTGGTATGACGACGGCATCGCCCCGGGAAGCGAGTGGCCGGAATATATCGCCACCCATCTGGACAGAGCGGAGGCCGTTATCTCGTTTATTACGGAGAATTCCGTCAATTCCCCGAACTGCAGGCGCGAGATCACATTTGCGCTGTCCCGGAACAAGCCGTTCGTTTCCGTCTTCCTGGAGAAGACAGATATCCCGCTGGGACTTGAACTGCAGATCTCTGCCCAGCAGAGCGTCCTGCGGTACAATTTCAGTTCCGAGGAGGATTTCCTGAAGAAACTGTATTCCACGCCCGCGTTTGAGCCCTGCCTGGAGAAGCCGCATCCGGAAGCGGAAGAACCTGCGAAACCGCAGGCTGCCGAAAATGAGGCAGGAAAGGCGCCGGAAGTGTCCGCTGATCAGGCGGGAGAGATACAGGAAGGCTTTGCCGGTCAGAGAGGCGGGCTGAATGGTCCGGGGACAATAGACGCCGCTGTGAACAAGGCATCGGAGTCTGCATCGAAAAAACGCAGGAAAAATGATGCCGGTACGAAGACTGCTTCCCCCGGGGAAAAAGAAACCGGCGGGAAAAAGAAGAAAAAAGGACTGTTTATCGCCCTGGCTGCCGCTGCGGTCATCTGCGCAGCAGTTGTGCTGATCCTGCAGCCCGGCAGGCCGACATCGTATACCGCGGTATCCGATCCGGACAGCCTGGGGGATCTGAGGGGCGTCGGCAACAGCCTTACACTGAACGATAAAAATATGACTGCCGGCATGGTCAAAAAGATCAGCAGGCTGAAAAAACTCACTTCCCTGAGCTTCAAGGACTGTACTTTCAGTGAAGGCGCGCTGGACGGACTGACTCTGAAAGGAGAGGGCAGAAAGAACCTCAGGTTCTATAATTCCACAGGAATTGATGACATCAGCTTTATAACGCAGAATGATGATTATGCCGAGCTGATTTTTGAGAACTGCCAGCTGACGGACCAGGCGGTGCCGGATCTGTCCGCGCTGACGATCCGGAGATTGGACCTCTCAGGCAATGCGGATCTGACTGCCGTCTCTCTGAATCCGGAAATGCTGACCTCCCTGGATCTGGGCGGTACCGGGATCTCAGACGTTGGATTCCTGAGCGGGGCCGCTTCCCTGAACAACCTGAATCTGGAGAATACTGCGGTCAGTGATATACAGCCCATCGCTGCGCTGACCGGTATCCGGATCCTCAATGTATCAGGTACCCGGATATCTGCTTTTCCGGCGCAGATTGACAGCCTCGGACTCAGCGAGCTGTACCTGGATGGCTGCGCACTCACCTCACTTGAGGGAATGAAAGACTATGTGGAGCTGAAAAAGGTGGATCTGGGCGGGAACGCGCTGAAGGATGTTTCTTTTCTGGAGGGCGTCGCGCAGAACCTGACAGAACTTGATCTGAGCGGCAATGATCTGTCCGGAGATTCACTCGGCTGGCTTGGCCGTGCGAAGAACATGGAGATCCTCCTGCTGGATCATGTGGATCTGGGAAGCCTGCAGCTCTCATTTCTTTCCGCTATGCCCAACCTGAAGATACTGTCCGCGAGAGACTGCTCTGTCAGGGACCTGTCCGGCATGGAGGTATGCAAATCCCTTTCCAGGGTCACTCTGGGATTTAATGAGATCAGTGATATCTCGCCTATCGGAGAGGCAGCTGCGGACAGGACTCTCCTTACGCTGGACCTTGCCGGGAACAATATCTCTGATCTCTCCGGGCTGAAAGGAAAATGTCAGGAGCTGATTCTCATCGGCAATCCGATCGAGTCTCCCAGGAAGACGGGTCTGTCCTATATCCACATACTGCTGATCGATTATTTTGAAGGTATGGAGAATTCTTCGCTGAAGAATATCTCGATCGGGACCGCATCGACGACAGGATGCCCGAGAGATAAACAGCAGGCTGTATCAAAGGCGATCAGCTCAGTCCGGTATCAGACAAGGGAGGAGCAGCTCGAGCTGGTACGCGGTGAGATGCAGTATACCGATTACGAGGGCTGGGAAGACAGCTTCCTTGCGCTTGCGGAACCGGAAACATCATAAGTGAATACTGCCTGGCCAAAATGATCTGTGACAGAATGCCCGTCTCCACATGGGGACGGGCATTCTGGAAACAGGATCCGAGTCAGAACATTCCGAGCCGCAGGCACATGCGGCTGTCTTATATCAGTGGGGAAGTTCTGCCCCCTTTTTGCGGCGGGGACGTCGGCGTCGTTTCTGAGACGGAGAAGGACAGCATCCAGGAAACCCGGGAGGAAGAGAGAAGATGAAACACAGAAGAGCATTGTCAGCATGTATGGCTCTCATACTGGCTTTGACCGGTATCTCACAGAACCTGATGACCTCATTCGGGGCTCAATCACGGGATCTGTCTATGTATACGGTTCCGGAAACGGGGATGCCGGCTGCTGCGGATCATGATCCCGGCACAGATGATGAAGACGGGATGTCCGCCCACTGGGTCGAAGAGGACGTGCTCTCAGAAGAGGACGGCGGGAACAGTTCCTTAGACCTGACCGGCATTGACGGTCTGTTTGAGGAATTTACCGCAGAGCCGGACGAGCCGGAATCTCTGTCCGAAGATGCTGTCGAAGCCGCTGACGATCCC
>CADCOP010000407.1 GCA_902803065.1 uncultured Lachnospiraceae bacterium
TATGGCTTGCACCGGTACAGGTCAAGGTACTTCCGGTCTCCGAGAAGTTCATGGAGTATGCGTCTGAGTGCTGTGAGAAGCTGCTGGATGCAGGATTCCGCGCAGAGCTTGATGAGAGAAATGAGAAGATCGGATACAAGATCCGTGAGGCACAGCAGGTCGAGCGCGTACCGTACATGCTGATCATCGGACAGAAAGAGACGGATGCACAGAATGTGACCTACCGCAACAGAGACACGGGAGAGAGCACCACTTCTTCCATGGAAGAATTCATGGAGATGCTCCGCAGCTGAGGTCCGGGACCGAATGGCAGTCTGCATGGGCAGTGTAAACCTCCCGGCAGAGTTATAGAAGAACAGTAAGATTGCCGCACCATGGGTGCGGCAATCTTTTTCTGCATGCAAAATATGAGAGCGGAACGGTGAGGCGAGACCTGAACGGTCCTCAGCAGCTCACGCGTCCGGATAGAGGACTTGTATATTTTTCTGTTCCATGCAGGTCAGCCATTCATCGGACGGTCTGCGGTCTGTGACCAGAACATCGATCAGGGAGAAAGGCGCTGTGCGGATCAGTGAAGTGCGGTCGAATTTTGTATGATCGGCAAGCAGTATGACTTTTCGGGAATGGTCGATCAGCGTGTTCTTGTACTGCACGACTGCTTCGCTTCCGTCATAGATCCCGTATACAAGATCCAGAGAGTGGCATCCGATGATGCAGGCATCCAGAAAGTAGTTCCCCATCATCCGTATGGCGAGTTCACCTTCGAGAGACTGTGTCCTGCTGTTGAGGATCCCTCCGGTTGAGATGATCCGGAGCTTATCATACATGAAGTCATTCAGGATGCGGACCGAGTTGGTGAGAAGGGTGAGGCTGGACCGGGATCTGATATACGGGATCGTCTCATATACGGTCGTACCCGAATCGCAGCCGATCGCCCCGTTTTCAGGAAGAAGAGATGCGGCAAGTCTGCCGATCGCCGCTTTTGCCGCGGCATTTTTTACAGCACGGATCTTATAGTCACTGGTGACCGGAGATGCCTGCACAGCGATCGCTCCACCGTAGGTCCTTGCGACAATGCCGTCTTTTTCCAACGCTTCCAGATCCCTGCGGATCGTCTCATTTGTAACCTGATACCGTTTTGCCAGATCTGATACCTGAACCTTCTGCTCAGCGTGCACGATCTTGATGATATCAGCTAATCTGTCTCTCTGCGTCATAATTCCCCACCTGTGTTATATAGGATTTAATATATTCCCAGAATACACAAAAGCCGATTGAAAATCAACAATTTTGGGCGAAAAAGCGAACTGAAAATCTGTAATTAAATATAATTATGTTGATTTTAAAAGAAAACAACATATTCAGGGGCAAAAATATGCCTAACGGAAGTGGGATATACAGATTTTATAAAACAGACAGATCTGGTTTCTGCCGGCATATCTTTCGGCAAAAGTGTTCACCCGAAGGGACAGAAATTGTATAATAAAGGATCATTCAGAGAGAAGGGAGGTTCTCGTATGCTGGTGGTCTATATGGCCGTAATAAATGTACTGACCTTTGCGGCATTTGGAATGGATAAGCGTGCCGCTGTTCATAACAGATGGCGTACCCGGGAATCGACGCTGCTGGGGCTGAGCGCAGTGGGCGGAGCCTGCGGGGGACTGATCGGAATGTATGTATTCCATCATAAAACGAAGAAACCGGCATTTGCCATATGTCTTCCTGCTATGATTGTGATCCATGTATTGCTGATCCTTGCGTTTTATAATCTGGTTTTCAGATGAGAGAGGAGGCTGCAGTGGGGTTATTTACAAAGAAGAAGGCGGCCGCGCCGCTCGAGTATGACCGGGAAAAGGAGTATCCTGTTCTGCGCTGCAGTATCTGCAACGGGGAGCAGGTCGCGGGATTTAAGGATCGGGAGAGCGGCCGCTTCAGGGAAATCACGCTGATCCGTTCACAGAGTGAACTGGAGCTGTTCATGAAGCAGTGCGGTGTCTCTTCGATCGCGAAGGAATACTGAGCAGGATGTGCTTGCAGGAAGGTACTGATTTCGCTATTATAGATGGATACTGCTTTGAAACAGGATATTTGAAAGTGAGCTGATCGTACTATGGATATAACCCTTGCCCGGCTGGCTGAGCTGCCTTCCGGCAGCTATGTGCTGATCGACACCCGGGATGAGATCTCCTATGAATATGGAACAATAGAAGGGGCAGAGAATATCCCGGATGTGA
>CADCOP010000408.1 GCA_902803065.1 uncultured Lachnospiraceae bacterium
CTGATGTGGTCTCTGATGTGGTGCCTGATGTGGTCTCTGATGTGGTGCCTGATATGGTGTCTGTCGTGATGCCTGATGTGCTTCCCTCCGGAAATGAGAGGTCTGTGAGAAGCAGGCGTATCCCGTTTTCACGGACCTCTCTGCGGATGACTCGTCCTCCGATCTGAATCGTGGGCGGATCCGCCGTTTCCTCACCGGCGGCTTCAATTATGCCGCTCTTTTCAAACAGCTGCGGCACCGTACCGGCAGTGCCGCAGCTGTTCAGAATACAGATGTAGCCAAGATACAGACACAGAAACAGACACAGATAGCGTCTTTTCATAGTCAGCCTCCGCCAAGGGCAGGATCAATGCCTACCACTCCTTCACCGCTGTCCACGGCAGTCTGGACTGCTGTATCCGCACCCGGAATGCTTTCATTGTCCTGCGCCTGTGAGGCCGGATCAGAGCCTGAAGCCGTTTCCCCGATGCCGCCGGCCTGTGTCCCGTCTGCCGCGGAAGTATCACCGGAATCCTCATCACCGGGTGAATCGTTGTCCGCCGCATCATTCTCCGGCTGAACATCAGCGCCGGGATCGCCGGAGGCATCCGGCTGCTCTCCATCCGCGGAGGAACTATCCGCAGGAGCCACACTGTCCTGTTCTGTCTGAGATGTCTCCTTCTCCGATGAAGGCTGCTGCGAATCATCTTCAGCAATGACATCCGGATTATACTCAAAGATCTGTCCAAGATTGACTTCGTCCCGGAACCGGATGTCTACATTGCCCTCGATCTCAAACTGTACACCTTTTACATCACAGATCTCGCAGATCGAGTTGACGAATGAGTACAGCGCGATCTCCGGATCCACGGCCTCATCGTATGTTTTGTTAAAATCTTCGTCGAGATCCAGCGTACATATGTCTCCGTCGATCCAGATATTCTTTACAGATGCCTCTGTACCGGTGACGCGCAGATAGCTGTTCTGATCCTTCGGTCCGCTGATGATCTCCTCAGCAATCACCTTTTCCAGGATCAGGTTGCTCGAATAGAATACGCTTCTTGTCTCCCGCTCAAGCTTTTTCCCGTTCTTCTGCGGGAAAAACAGCTCCAGTGTAACATAGTGGTAAGAATTGATACCGCTTCCGCCTGTATCAATAAATGTCTCCTCATTCATCGGACCAACGGGACTTCCGTCATCTTCGGTCAGCGTCTGCCCGTCCACTGTCACAGAAACATTTACGATACCCGGCAGCCGGACCAGCGTCCGGACAAGCGCCGCGCGCAGAAGGATCTCCTGTACATTCGTCATCGCCAGGTACTCTGCGTTAAAATCCATGGTCAGGTTATCAACGCCCATGGTATACCCCTGAATAGTGACATTCGCGGGTTTTGCGCTGACGAGAGATGTATCCGTCGGATTCTCGAAGGCATACAGCAGTTCCTTCAGGATCCCCTCAAAATTCGTTTCCTGCGGCGTGTATTTTTTCCCTGTCAGCCCGTCGCCGGCCGCGTTTACATAATAAATGATGTAATCCTGCGATGTGTCTTCCTCTCTTGCCGTATTCTCCTGTCTGCGCAGGCTGCATCCAGCAAGTCCAAGGAGCAGAAGAAGCAGGAATACTGATTGAACCGATCTTTTCATCCCTGGCCCCCTACTGTTCATATCTGAGCGGAATACGGACTGTAAATGTCGTACCCTCGCCCTCTTTGCTGTATACCCGGATCGCTCCATGATGCATCAGCACAGCGCTCCTGGTGATCGCAAGGCCAAGTCCGGTACCGCCGATCTCCCTTGAATGGGACTTATCCACCCGGTAGAACCTTTCAAAGATGAACTGCTGGGAAGCTTCAGGTATACCGATTCCGGAATCTTCAACCTTGACGAAGAAGAAACTGTTATCCATGTTCAGTGATACATGGACCCATCCATCCGGACGGTTATACTTGATCCCGTTCTCTATGAGATTCGTAAATGCCAGTGTCAGTTTTGTTTCGTCAACCTGTGCAAGTATCGGCTTGTAATCTTCGAGTACCAGTTCTATGTTCTGCTTCGATGCGATCGGACGAAGCCGCTTCAGTATCAGATCGATCAGGTTATTGATATTCGTCTCCTTGATATTGATATCCGGCGCTTTTCTGTCCATCTTGACCAGTGACAGAAGATCGTTGATGATCTTGTTCTCGCGGTCGATCTCTTCGGTAATGTCCAGCATGAATTCTCTGTACATCTCGTTCGGAACATTCTCCTGTGTGACGAGAGAATCCGCGAGGACCTTCATGGATGTCAGCGGTGTCTTCAGCTCATGGGACACGTTGGAAACAAATTCCTGGCGCGATTCTTCCTGAGCGCGCAGGCGCCGCCTCATCCTGTTGTAAGCCTCCGCAAGAAGCTCTGTTTCCGTATAATCAGGAATAGAGATGTCCTCATCCAGAAAGCTCTCGTTTTCATCCAGAGATGCGGTGACCTTTCCGAAAGGCCGTACAAGAAGGCCGGCGACATAAAATGCCACGCCAAGAAGAAGCAGGATCAGGATGATCTGCAAAATATAGACTGTCGCCCCAAGTTCATCTCTTCCGCCCCGGATGTCCGTGGTCGGAACGCTGATGATCATGACACCGGCCATTTTTCCCGAATCCGTGCTCCGGACCGGAACGGTCACCTCCATAAACTCGTTGCTTTTATCGTAGCTCTTGCCTTCTTCTCCTTCAAACGCCCGCAGGACTTCCTGCGCAATGAGGACCTTCCCCTCATCTATGCCATATGTATCGCGTACGATACGGAACCGGCTGTTTACAACAACGACCCTGCCGGAATACAGGCTTCCGAGACGGCTTGTTTCCCCCTCGATCAAAATTCTTGCACTTTCATCGCCTGAACCGGTCAGGAAGCCGGTACTGCTCAGTTCTTCCGTGATCACCCTGCACTGGCTCCTGATCTGGTCCGCCCGCTGCTGCAGTGCCTGGGTCTCATAATTCTCCAGGATCCAGTACTTCAGGATCGTGATCGGAAGAATCCCCACCAGCAGAAGGATCACAAACAGGCGAAGGCGAAGGCTGTTTAAATATCTGTAAAGTTTTTTCTTCAGTTTACTGATAGATCTTCACCTCGCTCCATACTAAATGCCCCGGTTTTCTGTGCTTGCGCAAGCCTTACAGTTCCATCTCATCGTCGTCATCTCTGCTCTCATGATGATCATCGTTTCCTCTTTCGATCTCAGGCGTATTATCCATCAGATCATCATCGTCATCGGTATTTCCCTGACCCTGGCCCTGGGCGCCCTGGCCCTGATTTCCATCAACGCCTTCGGCATCCTCTTCATTGCTGACCTCAACCTTGGCGTCCATGGCTTTGTCCAGAGCCTCGTCAAATTGTGCCTTCTGGCTGGGAGACATCTCATCATATTTATAAGCATCCCGCATCTCGCTCTTCATCTGTTCATAACGTTCCGGTGTGACCTTTCTCCGATTGTCTGCCATTCTTATTCCCTCCTGCCTTTTTCAGGTTACAGTATTCTGCGGAAGTATTTTCACTCGACGGATATTCCTTTTTTCCGAAGGCCGAGCCTGCCCAGCACTTTCTTTACTGTTTCCGCGCTGCTGCCCTTCTTTTCCTGCCGTACCGGCTGCTCTTTTTCTTGCGGTATGTGTCCTGTTCTGAGGCCGCGGTCCGGAGTCTGTTCAACAGTACTCTGTTCACGGGGCCTGGTGTCATCCGTTTTTTCCTCATCCGGGGCCGCAATATTTTTCCGTCGGTTCTGAAGGATTCTGTTCCTCATCTCCTCCTGTTTTCTCTTCTGTTCTTCGCGCTCTTTCTGCTGCTGTATGAGCACATCCTGGGATATCTCCTGCCTGAAAGGGACATCCGGCTGGCGAACACGCTTCTCCGAATGCCTGCCGGCGCTTCGCTCCAGTGCCTGCTTCGCGTCCTGCATTGCCTGCCTGTCCCTTTTCTCCTGCGTTTTAAAAAGAGAATCCAGGCTCTCCTCCATGGCCCCAAGCGCCGGAACACCAGCCTGTGAAAAATGCAGGTCCTGAATAAAATACACTGCATCTGTATTCTTACACAGGAGAAGTTCCCTTCCGCATCTGTCGCAGACTCTGCTATTGTTCCAGAAAAGCCTTCTGCATCTCTGGCATATCGAGAATTCCATGTTTCATTCCCTCCGATCTGTCCTGGTTCTCTTTCTCAGCCTGTTATCATAACGTAGACCGCAGAAGAAGGAC
>CADCOP010000409.1 GCA_902803065.1 uncultured Lachnospiraceae bacterium
AAGAGCCTGACCAAGGGCGTAAAGGTTACGGTCCAGGACAGCGAAGCAACGGTTGACATGAATGTAAACCTCAGGTACGGCTTCAGCGTTCCGGAGACCTGCAGTGAAATACAGGAAAAAGTAAAGACGGCCATCGAAACGATGACAGGACTGCATGTGACGGTCGTAAACATCAAGATCGTCAGCGTAGTTATGGACCATGAAAAGTAAATTCTGATTGCAGAACAAAAAAGAGAAAGGGCTGCCGCAAGATATACCTGATCATCAAGTGTCACAGGATATTTTTTGCGAAGCCCTTTTTTCGCAGGCAGAAATCAGGAATCGCGGCGGCACTGCGGCCGGCCGCGGGAACCGCAGAACAGAGGATTCACAGAATGGGAATGAACAGAAGACAGATCAGGGAGCATATTTTCAAGATACTGTTCCTTGTCGATTTTACACAGGAAGAAAAAACAGACAAGCAGGCAGCCATGGAGAAGTCCATGGAGGATGAGATCATAGAATATTTTGAACAGATACCGGATGAGGAGATCGAGAATCCTCCCCTGTTTGCCGATGAGCAGGATCGTGTCTATATTACCGAAAAGGCAATGCAGATCATCCGCAGGATCCCCGAGATCGATGCCAGAATCAATGACGTGGCAAAGGGCTGGAAGACAGCGCGCATGGCCAGGACGGATCTTGCGGTTCTGCGGCTGGGCGTCTATGAGATCCTGTTTGACGAGGAGATACCGAAGGGCGTGGCGATCAATGAGGCGGTCGAGCTTGCCAAGCAGTACGGAAGCGATGCTTCCCCTGCGTTTATCAACGGTATCCTTGCCGGAATAGAGAACTGAGGATATGAGCAGCATCTATACGGTCGGTGAGATCAACCGGTATATCCGGAACATGTTTACGCAGGATTTTTTTCTTCAGAAGGTCTATGTCAGGGGAGAAGTGAGCAACTGCAAGTATCACAGCTCCGGACACATCTATTTTTCGCTGAAGGATGAGACAGGTGTGATCCGCTGCGTTATGTTCGCCGGTGACCGGAAAGGGCTCTCATTCAGGCTCGACAACGGGCAGCAGGTCATTGTCTTCGGCGGGATCAATACATATCCCCGCGATGGCTCCTACCAGATGTACGCGAAGGGAATCCGTCTTGACGGCATCGGCATCCTCTATGAAAGATACGCCATGCTCAGACAGGAACTTGAGGAGATGGGAATGTTCGCGCCGGAGTACAAAAAGCCCGTTCCTAAGTACGTAAAGCGTCTGGGCATCGTGACTGCGCCTACGGGCGCCGCAGTGCGCGACATGATACAGATCTCCAGAAGAAGAAACCCCGGGATCCAGATCATTCTGTATCCCGCGAAGGTGCAGGGTGACGGCGCGGCCGAGAGCATTGTGCGCGGCATACAGGTCCTCGACAGTTTTGGCGTGGATGTGATCATCATAGGGCGCGGCGGCGGATCCATTGAGGATCTGTGGGCTTTCAATGAAGAGATCGTTGCGCGGGCCGTATTTGATTGCGAAACACCCGTGATCTCTGCCGTAGGGCATGAAACAGACACGGTCATCTCGGACTATGTTGCTGATCTTCGGGCGCCTACGCCGTCCGCTGCGGCAGAGCTCGCGGTGGCAGACATGTCTGCTGCGGCGGATGAGGCAGTCCGCATGAGAAACAGGCTGGATACGGGGATAAGAAACCGGCTGAATGAGGGCAGGAGCAGGACGGAAAGATATGCAATGAAGCTCCGGCTCTTTGCTCCGCAGAGAAGGCTGGATGATCTCCGGCATCTTGCCGATGACCAGCGATCCCGCCTGGAACGCGCAATGCATATGCACCTGAAGGATGAGAGGACAGCCATCAGGGTGATCCGGGAAAGACTTCAGGGGCTCTCTCCTCAGAAGAAGCTGGAGCAGGGCTTTGCTGTTGTTACAAAAGAAAACGGGGAGCGTATCCTCTCCGTGTCGCAGACAGAGACCGGGGATATGCTCCGGATCTATCTCAGGGATGGATTCGCTGATGTATCAGTCATAAGGAAAGGCAGTCTGGAAGAAACATGAGTACGGATGGAATAAATGAGAATACCGCCGCTCAGGGCGGAAACGGTGAAGAAGACGGCAGCTTTGGCAGCGGGACGCTGGAGGAAACATTTGCTTCTCTGGAGGAAGTTCTGGCAGTGCTTGAGGATCCGTCGACACCGCTGGAGGCTTCCTTTGAGGCATATCAGAAGGGTATGCAGCTCCTGAAGGAGTGCGAAAAGAGAATTGACCTTGTTGAGAAAAAAGTGATTCTGCTGGGAGAAGAAGGTGAGAGCGGTGACCTTTGAGTCTGAGATGGAGAAAAGAACACAAGACGCGCAGAAAACAGTGCTTTCCTGCCTTCCGGAGCCTTCCGGTTTTCAGAAGACTCTTCTTTCTGCCATGGATTACAGCATGCGGTCCGGCGGGAAGCGGCTTCGCCCTATACTCATGCGCCTGTCATTTGAAATGTTTGGCGGCACCGGGACGGACCCGTCCTGGTTCATGGCGGCGATCGAGATGATCCATACGCATTCGCTGATCCATGATGACCTTCCCGCAATGGATAATGATGAATACCGGAGGGGGAGGAAAACCACCCACATCGTGTATGGCGAAGCCATGGCTATTCTTGCCGGCGACGGACTTCTCAACCTTGCGTATGAGACCGCAGCGCGTTCATTTGATTCCTCCGCTCATCCGGAGAGATGTGCAAAAGCATTGCAGATTCTCGCTGCCAAAACAGGTGTAACCGGAATGATCGGCGGACAGTCTACGGATGTCGAACTGGAGGGTACGGTGATTCCGGAGGATACGCTTGACTTTATATACCGCCTGAAGACAGCGGCTCTGATCGAGGCATCCCTTATGATCGGCGCGGTTCTGGCAGGCGCGGATGAAAAGAGCGTTTCCGACATGGAGATGATCGGAAGAAACATTGGCCTTGCGTTTCAGATCCGGGATGATATCCTGGATGTTGCCGGGACGCAGGAAGAGATCGGAAAACCTGTCGGAAGCGATGCAAAAAACAATAAAACGACATTTGTGACGTACGCTGGGCTCGAAGGAGCGGACCGCGAGGCAAAACGTCTGACCGGTGAAGCCGTTGCCCTTCTGGATGCATGCGCCGGGCGCGGCTATCATTCCGAGTTCCTGCGAAGCCTTCTGCTTTCCCTTGCGGAGCGGAGAAGCTGAGCGGAACCTGCAGGAGAAGAAGAATGATCCTTGAAAAGATCAACCATGAAAATGATGTAAAAAACCTTAAGCCGGAGGAGCTGCCGGTCCTCGCAGAGGAGATCCGGGATTTCCTGGTCCAGAAGATCAGTGTTACCGGCGGCCATCTTGCTTCGAACCTCGGAGTTGTTGAACTGACGATAGCCCTTCATCGCGTCTTTGATCTTCCAAAGGACAAGATCATATGGGATGTCGGACATCAGTCCTATACACACAAGATCCTGACAGGACGCAGGGAAATGTTCGATGGGCTGCGTAAATACGGCGGGATCAGCGGCTTTCCCAAACGCAGCGAGAGCAGCTGCGACGCCTTTGATACAGGGCACAGCTCTACATCGATATCAGCGGCTCTTGGTTATGCCAGAGGCCGGGATATCCTGGGAGAAAACTACAGCGTGATCGCGGTGATCGGCGACGGCGCGCTGACGGGAGGCATGGCTTACGAGGCCCTCAACAATGCATCCCAGATAAAAAAGAATTTTATCATCGTGCTCAATGACAATGAAATG
>CADCOP010000410.1 GCA_902803065.1 uncultured Lachnospiraceae bacterium
CTGATATCATTTCCCTGTTCGATATCAATTTTATTCCTGATATCATTGCCCTTTTCTGAGAGAAGATCAGGATGATATCTGTGATATCTGCGTCAGCTTCCGCATATGCCGCCGGTATATGATGATCAGGATAACGGACGCGATGGTCCATGCTGTCGGGTTGACAAGGCAGAGCTGATGGAAGGTCCCGAACCGGATCAGATACAGAGTCCACAGGGCGCGGCAGGCGGATTCAATGATTCCGTTCAGCATCGGGACGGAGGCATTTCCCATTCCCTGGATCGAGCTCCGGAAGATCATGATGGTTCCGAAGGCCGGCAGGAAGAGGGCAACGATGCGGAGATATTCCGTGGCCATGGAGATGACTGACGCATCCTTCTGGCTCAGGAACTGGCCGAGAATAAAGCCTCCGGCTGTCTCCACGATCAGGATGAACAGGACTGCCGCAGCGAACATAAGCAGCCAGCTCTGGCGCACGCCTTTGCGGATCCGGTCTGTTTTGCCTGCCCCGTAATTCTGGCCGCAGTAATTGGACATCGTCACGCTGAAGGCACCGAGGATCTGCTCAAAGACCTGTTCTACCCTGGCTGCAGATGTATAGGCGGCCACGGCTGCGGTTCCGAAGGAATTAATGGCGAATTGCAGTATGATGATTCCCGATGCCGTCACGGCCCCCATAAGTCCCATGGGAAGGCCGAGCCGCAGCATATCTGCGGCGTCTGCTGCTGTCTGTTTCCAGTCGTCCCGCCGCAGGTGCAGAATGGGAAAATGGCTGCGCATGTAAAGGACGCAGAGAAGCGCTGATACAGCCTGCGAGAGAACAGTAGCAGCTGCAGCTCCGCCGGTGCCCATGTGAAACACCTGAATGAACATCAGATCCAGGAAGATGTTCAAAAAGCTTGTCAGGATCAGAAAATACAGCGGCGTTTTCCCGTCTCCCATGGCCCGCAGGACCGACGCGGACATGTTGTAGGCAATGGTCGCAAAAAGACCGGCTAGAATAATGAAGATGTAGCTTTCCGCGTCCGGAAGTATTTCGGAGGGGGTATGCATCAGACGCAGGATGCCGCCAAGCGACAGCAGGCTGAAGAAAGTAACGATGACTGTGATCGCGGAAGAAAGAAGAATGGACAGAGCCAGCTTCTTCCGCAGAGCGTCATACCTGCCTGCGCCGAACTTCTGGGCAAGGATAATGGCAAAACCGCCGGTACATCCCGTCGAAAACCAGAGGATCAGGCTGTAGATGGAGGATGTCGCACCGACGGCCGCCAGGGCGTTTCGTCCCAGGCACCGGCCAACGATCATGGTATCCGCCATGCTGTAAAACTGCTGAAACAGATTGCCGAGCATGACCGGAAGAGCCATTTTCAGAATAGAACTGACCGGTTTGCCGACCGTCATATCATTTGTCATATATACACACTTTGCTTAAAACTTTTTTTGCTGCTGTCATTATCACAGAACGGCAGGCAGATTGCAAATAAAACATGGAACTTTGTGCTCTGATGTATTGTCAAAACCTGCCTTATAGGCTAAAATAGCGCTTGATATCTGATGTTTTATAACAGCAGATGTATTGTAAATATTGTAAATGATCATTTACTATGGAGGAACGATGAATGAATAGTCAGACACTGCGCGAAGCGCGGAAATATGAGGAAGCCACGGAAAAGATCGTGACGGAGCAGGAGAGGCCGGCGTTTCATCTGTCCTCCCGGATCGGATGGATGAATGATCCGAATGGTTTCTCGATCTATCAGGGACAGTATCACATGTTTTACCAGTATCATCCCTACAGCTGCATCTGGGGTCCCATGCACTGGGGCCATGCGGTCAGCCGCGACCTGCTGCACTGGGAGTACCTGCCGGCTGCGATCGCTCCGGACTGCCTGTATGACCGGGACGGATGCTTCAGCGGAAGCGCCATCGAGATGCCTGACGGACGCCAGCTTCTCATGTATACCGGAGTGTATAATGAGGTCGACCCTGCCGGCGGAAAGAAGGAAGTACAGACTCAGTGCATAGCCATTGGCGATGGTATTGACTACGAGAAGTATGAAGGAAATCCTGTCATCACGGAAAAGGATCTTCCGGAAGGGGCAAGCCGCAATGACTTCCGTGACCCGAAGATCTGGCGCGCGCCTGACGGATCCTACAGATGCCTGGCAGGAAGCAGGCCGGCGGACGGAAGCGGACAGCTCCTTCTGTACGGCAGTGACGATGCCATCCACTGGACTTTCCGCAAAGTCCTGGCGGAGAACCGGAACCGGTACGGACTGATGTGGGAGTGCCCGGATTTCTTTGAACTGAACGGGAAATGGGTGATTCTTACCAGCCCGCAGGACATGCTTCCGCAGGATTTTGAATATCATAACGGAAACGGAACGCTCTGCCTGATCGGAGATTATGACCAGGAAACAGAAACATTTACAGAGCAGTACAATCAGTCGATCGATTACGGTATCGACTTCTACGCACCGCAGACCGTGCTTTCTCCTGACGGAAGAAGGATCATGATCGGCTGGATGCAGAACTGGGATACCTGCAACCTCAAGACAAGCCACGGGAAGTGGTATGGCCAGATGACCCTTCCGCGTGAGATCTGGGTGCAGAATGGAAGACTGTACCAGAAGCCGATCCGCGAACTGGAGGAGCTGCGCAGGAACCGTGTGGAACACAGGGATGTGAAGGTCGGCGGACCGACGCTCCTGGAAGGCGTCAGAGGACGCCTGGTCGACATGGAGATCAGCATCAGGCCGGATGAGGCGGAGGAGATGTACCAGAAGTTCTCGATCCGGTTTGCCCGCAACGACATCTACCAGACAACGGTAAGCTTCCGTCCGCACGAATCCGTCATGAAGATCGACCGCAAGTTCTCAGGATCGCGCCGCGCCGTTATTCATCAGCGCAGATGCAAAGTGCTCGGAAAGCATGACGGACGCATCAATGTGCGCATTATTCTGGACAGATACAGCGCGGAAGTATTCATCAACGGCGGAGAACAGGTCATGACCGCCACATTCCACACGCCGCTGGAGGCAGATGAGATCTCCTTCAACTGCACCGGCACCGCGAGGATGGACATTGTAAAATACGACCTGCAGTAAG
>CADCOP010000411.1 GCA_902803065.1 uncultured Lachnospiraceae bacterium
GCTGAATTTATCGCGCCGCGCCATAATTACCGCGAGGTGATGGCGAAAAAGGTATCCATCATCGAGATGATGGATAATATTGATAAGACCGATGGCACTTACAACAGAGATTATCTGGTGACCCGCCTTATGAGCAAGCCGATCGACATTCAGTGTAATGCAAAGGTAACGGATATCAGTGCCGATTCTGTGACCTATGAGCAGTTTGGCCAGACACACACCATTGAAGGCGTTGATACCATCGTCGTGGCGATGGGATCAACATCTGTTGGTGCACTTGGTGAGGAACTGAAAGCACTCGGGAAACCGGTTCATGTGATCGGTGATGCCGGCAGCATCGGAAAAATCGTGAATGCAATTGCAGATGGACGTAAGGTCGGTATGAGCATTTAATTCTTTAACTCAGGCGGGAACTCTCACGTCTATAGGCGGCGATTTTGTAACAATGCTTACTCAGTCTTGGTCCTTCCTTTTTATGACATGGGGACGGTTACGCTGATTGAAGTTACCTGACACAATAAATAAACGATGCACGTTATTAATGTAATATGCTGAGTTTTCGATGCCTGCATAATGGTAAACGGTGAATATTTGGACTGAAAAAATCGGCCGCAGTGTATCTGACTGCGGCCGGTTTCTTTTCAGTGAATTGTTCAAAAATATGCCGTATACAATTCATCATACAGAATAATATCAAAGGAAAACACTATTATGCAGTAATATGAGCCGGAGATTCATATAAAAATGATACGTCTCGCAGGCTTTTCTCGTAATAGGAAACTTCCGTAACAAATCCTGATACTGATAGGTTCATAATGAATTATAATCAGTGTAAGAACAATCCATTATTCAGCAGAAGGAGAAATCATATGAATGCAGTACCGGAAAATAAATGGAATGAAATGCTGGAGAAAGCGAGGAGTGCGGCTTGTGAAGGCGACGTCTCATCCATGAAAGGCACGGCCCTAATGTTGCATCATGGGCGACTGGGAAACGAAAATAATCTGGAAGAGGCATTGCCGTTTTACCAAATGGCGGCGGATCATGGGGATGCATGGTGTGCCGAAATGACAGGTAAGTTATATCTTACTCAGGGTGAGCCATGGTTTAATGAAGAACTTGGCTTCGAGTATATGAAACAGGCGGCTGATGCCGGACTGCCTTTTGCCCAGTATACAGTAGGAAGTTGCTATTTTTTGGAAATAGGCGTGAAGAGAGATGTTGATGCAGCGATTGCCTATTTGGAAAAAGCTGCGATTCAGAATAATGATGCTGCGCAGATGTTTCTTTTTGACGTTATATTGAGCACTTGTACTCCGGGCTCTTCGGAAGAGCCGTTGATTGAAGCCAGAAAAAAGTTCAGAGCTTCCCATTGGCTGACCTGCGCATATGTCAACGGCAACGAAGAAGCTATCCAGCGAGTGAGTCCCCAGTTGGCAAGTGGCAAAATTTTCCAAGATAATGTTGCTTCCATAAAAAAGAATGGCCCGGATCCGGAGAAACAGGACGAAAATATCAGAAAGCTTCTCGAATATGAACCGGAAAAGACAATCAAAAAGACCAATGATCCGGCAGAGAACATTCAAAAGGACAAGGATAAGGATACTTCGAGTGGGGGCTGTTACATAGCCACAGCTGTTTATGGCAGTTATGACTGCCCGCAAGTATGGACACTTCGCCGCTTCCGGGACAACATATTGGCAGACAACATTTTCGGTCGACTGTTTATTTCGATTTACTATGCGATCAGTCCGACAATGGTACGACTGTTCGGTAAAAAGAATTGGTTCCGGAATTTCTGGAGAATCTGGTTGGACAAACTGGTCACAAAACTGAATGACCAGGGTGTTGATAATACACCATATTTAGACAGACCAAGAAGATGACCGTTCAGTGATTAAGAGGGATGAAGGAAGAAAGAGAGACAGCTATGAGGAGCATGTTCAGAGTGACGGATTTACCTGACACAATGATCTTAAGTAGGAGGATGCAGAAACATGTCAATTTTTCGGCGTTTATTCGGAATGAAGAATAAGAATTCTGTTTCATCGGAACAAGGTACGGTATCCCAAGGTAAAATCCCACAGACACAGGGTAATGATCTGAATGAAAAAGTTCAGGCGGCACAGGATGTGAAGCAGGGGAAAAAAGACACCGGTTTTTCTGAATCTGAACATGAGCTTGCCTTCCATACCCGCGGCCAGAAGAACCCCAAAGGCCTTCCCCATGTGTTTTTTGCCTGTCATCCGAAAGACTTCGAGCTTTACTTCCGGAGAATAGTGGACATGGTGGATGCCTTCCAGGATGTCGCCTTCTTTTACGAGCAGGATCCGGAAAAGAACCCGATGCCATGGGAGGATCTGTCCGGACGCCTTTCTGACATGCAGTTGATCATCATGCCTGTGAGCACCAGGCTTCTAACAACAGAAAATCGCGCTGTCGGGGAGATTCTGCCCTTTGCCAATGAGAGACATATCCCTATACTGCCCATCATGTTCGAGTCTGGCCTGGATGACAAATACCGGGAAATATTCAAGGATCTCCAATACCTTATGCCGGGGAGCAGCGATACCACAGTCATCCCCTTTGAGCAGAAGCTGGAAAAATATCTGGAGGGCGTGCTGGTCGGGGCGGAGACGGCGCAGCGTGTCCGCGATGCTTTTGACGCGTATATCTTCCTTTCCTACCGCAAGAAAGACCGAGCCTACGCACAGGAGCTGATGCGAATGATCCACAAAAGCGACAGGTATCGGGATATCGCAATATGGTATGACGAATACCTCGTACCCGGAGAGAGCTTTAATGACGCGATCCGGGCCGCGCTGGAAAAAGGAAGGCTCTTTGCGCTGGTAGTGACTCCAAGCCTTCTGGAAAAAGACAACTATGTCATGCTGCATGAGTATCCTGCGGCGAAGGATTCCGGAAAGCCGATCCTTCCCGCCCAGATGGTGGA
>CADCOP010000412.1 GCA_902803065.1 uncultured Lachnospiraceae bacterium
CATGACGACCCATCCTTCCCGCCCACGCTGGAACAGAGAAAACGGTTCGCCGATGTCATGCGGCAGGGAAGCGGCAAATACTATTCCTACACGGAGGATGACATCCGCCCATGGCCAAAAGTGCCGGAAAAGCTTCCCGTTGAGGACGGATATGTGTTCCATCTCGGAGGAAGGGATGTTACCGTATTCCATTGCCCCGGACATACAGCCGGAGAACTGGTCGTTCTGGACGAAAAGACCGGAACGCTCCTCTGCGGAGACGCGTTCAACGGAAACTTCCTTCTGGACAGTTCGCGTCTGAACCCGGACCGCAGGGAAATGGCATGGACCTGCCTGGAAGCAATGCGCCGGATCGAAAAGATGCGCGGAAGCTACAGCTCCGTGTACAACTTCCACCACGATTACCGCGGATACGGATCTCCGCTTCCCCCCGACCTGATGTCGAACCAGATCGAAAACATGGAGCGGATCCTCTCCGGCAAAGCCGACTTCCGCGTCGTTCCGGATCCCTTAAACCCTGGAACACCAAAGGCTGAGGCAGTCTACCGCAACTCCACCATCAACCTGGTGGGCGGCGACATCCGCACATTATCACCTTAATACAGTTTCATTCATGGCCTGCCGCGTCACAACAGCGGCAGGTCATTTTTTATTCATTTATCCCCCACCTGTCAGAGTATAATTTCAGCCTGTCGGGGTGTATGTTCCATAAGCCAGGCATTTATCGGCTGCCCGCACTTAACGAATGAAGATTGGAGCAACTCCATAAGGGTTGAATTTTACGCTTTTAAGTGTTACCATAGTAAAGTGATTGTTTCAAAGAACTTCTGTGGAACCGGAGGCGCACAATGATTCGTTTCTTTGCAAAGCGGCTGGCCATGATGCTGGTTGCTCTGTTTCTGATCATTTTACTGACTTTTGTGATCGAGCACTCGATTCCGGGCGGTCCCTTTACCAATGACCGCAGGGTCTCGCCGGAGGTGGAAGCGGCTCTGAATGAGAAGTATCATCTGAATGATCCCCTTCCCAAACAGTTTTTCGACTATCTTGGAGGAATCCTTCACGGCGATTTCGGCCCTTCCTACAAATACACCGGCAAAGATGTAAATGATTTTATCAGCAATGGTTTTCCCGTATCAGCAAAGCTCGGCGGCATTACCATTATTTTCGTAGTGCTTGCGTCTATTCCCATGGGCATACTTGCTGCCGTTAAAAACGGCAAATGGCAGGATATGCTCGTCATGGCCATTGCTACCATAGGCGTGACGATCCCGTCTTTTGTCATCGCCTCTGTCCTGATCTACGTATTCTCTTTCCGGATGGGCGTTCTTCCCACCTTCGGCCTGGACTCCTGGAAGGGTTACATACTTCCGGTCATCACACTGGGAGGGTATTCTGTCAGCTATCTTGCAAGGCAGATGCGCTCGAGCCTTCTGGAGGTCATGGGTCAGGATTACATCCGCACGGCCAGAGCCAAGGGACTTTCCGAATCCAAGGTCATTATCAGGCACGCTCTTCGCAACGCCCTGATTCCTGTTATCACCGTTCTGGGACCGACGATCGCCAATCTTCTGACCGGCAGCTTTGTGGTCGAGCAGATCTTCGCCATTCCCGGCCTCGGCGTTCATTTTGTGAACAGCGTCTCCCAGCGCGATTATACGACGATCATGGGTGTGACGATCTTTTACGCGACCTTCCTTATGGTCATGGTCTTCGTGGTCGATGTTTTCTATTGTCTGATCGACCCGAGAATCAAATTTGAGTAAGGAGGGAGGAAAGCATATGGACAACAAGTGGGATCTGCTTGAATCCACCAATGAAGACAGAGAAAAAATATGGTCTAAAAGCCGGACCTTCGCAGGCGATGTATGGTTCAGGTTCCGGCACAAACCTACGGCGATCGCAGGCCTGATCATGATCCTGGTACTGCTCTCGTTTGCCCTCATCGGCCCGTATTTTACCAAATACAGTTATTCAGACCAGAACCTCGAGGTCGTAAACGTGCCGCCTCTCCTGCGTGTATATGAAACGCCTGATCAAAGCGGCTACCTGTACGTCAACCAGTCGCTCCAGGTGCTTCAGGTAAGCAAAGACGGCGAGCTGGGCGTACAGCTCAAAAAGGTCCGTGATGACTGGGACAACGGAGTTACGATTTTTGACTGCAACGGAACCGAGGTCGCCCTTTCCTATGCTGTGGAACCTTACGCCGTGTGCGATCCGGAAACCCTGCAGCCTTACCCGACGGCAAGAATCAGGAACCGGTCCTACCTGTTCGGAACGGACAGCCTGGGAAGAGATATTCTGACAAGACTCATGTACGGCACGAGAGTATCCCTCATGGTAGCCTTCATCGCGGTTATCGTAAACATGGTCATCGGCATACTGTTCGGAGGCATCTCCGGCTACGCCGGCGGTATGGTGGATACGGTCATGATGCGTATCGTTGACATCATCAGTACCATACCGCTGACTCTGTATGTCATCCTGATCATGGTCATCATGGGGACCGGCCTGCAGAGCATCGTCGTGGCTCTGGGCACTACCTACTGGGTCGGTATGGCCAGAGTCGTCCGCGGACAGGTCCTGAGCCTCAAAAACCAGGAATTCGTCCTTGCCGCGAGGACCATCGGATCATCCACGAAGACCATTCTTCTGGAGCATCTGATCCCCAACGCCATGGGATCCATCCTGGTCACGGTGACCATGCTGATCCCGAGCGCCATCTTCATGGAAGCCTTCCTCGGCTACCTGGGCATCGGCCTTCAGCCGCCCCTCGCAAGCCTGGGGACCATGTGCAACGACGCCACGGCAAACCTGCGCACAGCGCCTTATCAGCTGTTTATTCCGGCCCTTATGATCTGCCTGATCATGTTCGGCTTCAACTTTATAGGCGACGGACTGCGCGACGCGCTGGATCCGAAGCTGAAAAAATGATCCCGGGCACGAACAAATATGCGCCATATGCCTTCCATGGCAGAGGCGCTGCACGGAACATACTATATAGAATCTGGTGAGTTGAATATATGGAACCGGTATTAAAGATAGAAAACTTAAGAACATCTTTCATGACCAGCAGCGGCGAGGTCCAGGCCGTCCGCGGCGTGAGCTTCTCCGTAGAAAAAGGTGAGATCCTCGGCGTCGTCGGTGAGTCGGGCAGCGGAAAGAGCGTCACCTCCATGTCCATCCTCCGCCTGCTGGCAGATACTGCCGTTATCAAAGAGGGGTCCCGGATCGAGTTTCAGGGGAAAGACCTCATCGGCCTGTCGAAAAAAGAACTGCGGAAGATCCGCGGCGAGCGCATATCCATGATCTTCCAGGATCCCATGTCCTCTCTGAACCCGCTGATCCCGGTCGGAAAGCAGGTCGAGGAGATGATGAAGGAGCATCATCCCGAAATGAGCAGGGATGAGCTTCGCAAACAGACCATCGAGCTCTTTGCGAAGGTTCGTATCCCCGAGCCTGAAAAGCGCCTCTCAAATTACCCGCATGAGTTTTCGGGCGGCATGCGCCAGAGAGTCATGATCGCCATGGCACTGGCGAACAAGCCGGATCTGCTGATTGCAGATGAGCCCACGACAGCCCTGGATGTGACAATTCAGGACCAGATCCTGCGCCAGCTTCGGGAGCTGGAGGCGGAATACCAGACCAGCATCATCTTCATCACCCATGACCTGGGCGTAGTCGCGGAGCTCTGTGACAGGGTCGTTGTCATGTACGGCGGACTGATCATGGAAGAAGCGCTGATCGATGATATTTTTGAACACCCGTCGCATCCTTATACCATGGGGCTCCTTGCCTCCATACCGGATGTCCATCAGGATAAAAGCGTAAGGCTGCAGCCCATCCCGGGTTCGCCGCCCGACATGACCAATCCGCCCAAAGGCTGCCCGTTCGCGCCGCGCTGTCCGTACGCAAGAAGGATATGCGCCTCCGAGCTTCCTGAATTCACGGAGGTCGGCGATCGGCACCGCTCCCGGTGCTTCCTGCAGTATCCAGACGCGCCCGCGGACGCGCACAATCCTTTTAAATCAGCTGTGGATCCCCACCCCTGATCTGATGCCTCCGCAAGATCGCAGCGTTCTGAAAAGAGAGCGCTTTGTATCCCGCGGCGCAGCGCGCCGGGAACGCCAGCGGCATTCCTGAATAAACTTGAAGGAGAATTGCATGAGTGATCAGACGATCCTTGAAGTAAAGGATCTTAAAAAATATTTCAGTATCGGAAAAAAACAGCTCGTCCACGCGGTCGATGGCGTGAGTTTCCGTCTGGACAGGGGAAAAACACTGGGCCTGGTCGGCGAATCCGGCTGCGGAAAATCCACCTGCGCCCGCACGATCATCCGCATGTACGATGTGACAGGCGGTTCCATCGTCCTGGACGGAACTGACATTACAAACATGAACCAGAAAGAGCTCAAGCCCCTGCGTCGCAAGATGCAGATGATCTTCCAGGATCCCTACGCGTCGCTGAATGCGAGGATGACTGTAAGAGATATCATCGCTGAGCCTCTGATCGCCCACAATGTCGTAAAAAACAAGGCCGAATCCACCGATCTGGTCTACGCGATGCTCGATCAGGTAGGACTCACGAAGGAGCACGCGAACCGGTATGCCCACGAATTTTCCGGAGGCCAGCGCCAGCGCGTAGGCATAGCGAGAGCCCTGATCCTGCAGCCAGAGCTCGTCATCTGCGACGAGCCCATCTCCGCTCTGGACGTATCCATCCAGGCCCAGGTCATCAACCTGCTTAAGGACTTTCAGGAAGAAAAGGGCGTTTCCTACCTGTTTATTGCCCACGACCTGTCCATGGTGCGCTATGTATCTGATGACGTGGGCGTCATGTATCTGGGCCAGCTCGTTGAGATGGCTGAATCGGACGAGATCTACCAGCATCCGCTGCATCCCTACACGAAGGGTCTTCTGGGAAGTATCCCCATCGCCAACCCTGCTCTTGCAAGACAGAAGAAAAAAAGCAGCATTGAGGGAGATATCCCCAGCCCCATCCACCCGCCGACAGGCTGCCGTTTCCATACGCGCTGTCCCTACGCAAAGCCGGAATGCTCACAGGCCGCGGCGCCCCTGAAAGATGTGGGCGGAGGCCACATGGTCGCGTGTCATCTGTATTGATTCGTCAGAGTTTTTTCAGGATCAGCAAGGTCCTGATACGGATGGTTTTACAGGATCCCTCCGGATCCTCTGAGACATAGAATTTATAATTTAAGGAGGAGAATCTTTATGAAAAAGAGACTTGGTATGCTTCTTGCTCTCGCGCTTGGCTGCACAGTTCTGGCAGGCAGCGCCGCCGTTGCCGAAGAGGCTCTGGCAGACGCTCAGGAGCTGACATTTGTACTCAGCAATGAGCCGGATGGCATCGACCCGAATGTCACGAACAATTCCTTCGCGGTTCCTTTCCTGTGCAACTGCTTCGAAGGCCTTGTAACCTATGACGCATCCGGAGAGATCGTTCCCGGCAATGCGGAATCCTGGGACATCAGCGATGACCTGACCGTATTCACCTTCCACTTAAGAGAAGGCCTGAAATGGAGCGACGGCACCGACCTGACAGCAAATGATTATGTTTACTCAGCTCTCCGCGTCCTGACACCGGCCACAACAGCCCAGTATCTTGACATGTTCACCGGATATGTCGTCGGCGCCCAGGAATACTATGACGGCACAGGTTCAGCTGAAGATGTAGGCGTTAAGGCTCTTGACGACCTGACCCTGGAATTCACACTGAAGGATCCCTGCCCGTACTTCATCGACCTGGTCAGCATGTGGGTATTTGATCCCGTAAATCAGGCTACCATCGAAGCCAACGGCGACAAGTGGACAGCATCCGCTGACACATACATCTGCAACGGCCCGTTCAAGATCTCCGAGATCAACATGGGCGAGAGCATCGTCCTTGTAAAGAACGAGAATTACTGGGATGCTGAGAACGTTACCCTGGATAAGGTGACCTTCCGCTACATCATGGATACCTCTACCGCTCTTACCGCTTACGAAAGCGGCGAAGTCGACGGTGCCCGCAGCATCCCGTCCAGCGACTATGCGCGTCTGAGAGCACAGAACGCAGGCGTTCAGGTCTCCGCATCCTACGGTACAGTTTTCTATGACATCAACTGCGCTAAGGAGCCCTTTGACAACGTCCTCGTTCGTAAGGCTCTGAACCTTGCCATTGACCGTACGGCTCTGATCAACAACGTTGCTCAGGTTCCGGCAGAACCGGCTTACAGCTTCCTGGCTCCCGGCTATGTAGTAGACGGAAAGGATATCACCGAGGGACGTTCCACCTTCGAGCTTTCCGAGACAGCAGATCCCGAAGCAGCACAGGCAGCTCTGGCTGAAGCAGGATACCCGAACGGAGAAGGTTTCCCGACTCTGCAGCTGAGCTACTATTCCGATGATAACGTCAAGAAGATCGCTGAGGCGATCGCTGAGATGTGGCAGAAGAACCTGGGCATCACTGTGGAAGTATCCTCCGCAGACTGGGCTGTATTCTATGACGCAGTACAGGCCGGTGACTACGATGTAGCCGCCATGGGCTGGAGCGCAGACTACCTCAACCCGATGAGCTTCCTGCCGCTGGCTTACACAAACGATGTTTCCAACAACGTATTCTACAGCAACGCTGACTATGACGCAGCTGTGGATGAAGTCAAGAAAGAAAAGGATCCGGCAGCCTTCGCCGAGAAGGTCATCGCAGCAGACGCGATCGCTTCCGCCGAGTATCCGTTCCTGACCCTGTACTACAAGTCCAACAACTATCTTCTGAAAGATTATGTCCAGGGCGTGTACATGACAGCATCCGGAAACTACTACTTCAAGGACGCAAAGGTGCTTGCGCACTAAGCATCACGCAGATACGCAGAGGCGGCGCGCTGGGAAAGCGCGCTGCCTTTTCTTATCGTATAGGTTCTGAGATAAAGGGAGACCGCTTATGAAATGCATCATCACAACTGAAGGCTTCGGAGATATGGTCTTTACCCTGTTTCCGGAGCACGCTCCGATCACAACCGTGAATTTTGTTAAGACTGCCCGGCAAGGCTTTTATGACGGCCTTGCCTGGTGCCGGATCGTGAAAGGATATGTGATCCAGGGCGGCAGTCCGGACAATGACATCATGACAGACAGCGACTGGCACATCAAAGGGGAGTTTGAAGAAAACGGCATCCCAAACCCCGTAAAACACGTCCGTGGAGCCATCTCCATGGCAAGGGATGAAGCGCCGGATACAGCCGGCACGCAGTTTTTTGTTGTGCATCAGGACGCGCCGAAACTCGACGGAAGATATGCTGCCTTTGGCCAGATGACAGAAGGGTTTGATGTGCTTGACCGGATCGCCTCCGTCCCGACATACGGGCCCGAAACATGGAATAAACCTGTCGAAATGCCGGTCATTACCCGGATACAAATACTTGAATAAATAGGACGGCACAAACTCCATCACTGTTGATCATCTCAGCAACGGCGAAAAACTTCCGGAGACAATTGTTGCCGGCGATGATTACGCAGCTGTATATCAGGCATTTGTTTCAAC
>CADCOP010000413.1 GCA_902803065.1 uncultured Lachnospiraceae bacterium
CTGCGCTGCCCGGTTTATGTTTTCGAAGCAGGCGGTCTGTTGATACTCCGAGAATATCTGCCATCCTGACGATCATTTCGGGAGAGGGGGCACGTCTTCCGCATTCGTAGTTGCTGTATGCCTGCCTCGAACAGCAGAGCTTTTCTGCCATATCCTTCTGCAGCAGGCCTGCTTTCTTTCTGTAAAAATGTAAATTGTGATGAAAATCACTGCACATCATATCACCTCCATGATATTATAATTATGTCTTAAACATTGCTGCGAAAGTGGAAACAGCATGAGGCGGCATGTGACATCATAAGCGCAGCAGGCCGTATAATTCCCTAAGGTGGCATAAAGTCGCACAGACTCATATCAATTATTTCCAGAGATAACAAACCCAGAACAGAAAAGACATCTTCGGGGCAGTTTTCGGCGTATGACAGAAAAGGGGAGTGCGGCGCACTTCGAAGAAAGGAGAAGAGAAATGGATAAAGTTTATGTTTTTCTTGCAGACGGATTTGAAGAAGTAGAAGGGCTGACAGTCGTGGATATTCTCCGGAGAGCCGGGGCTGACGTGACGACTGTTTCCATAGGTGCAGACACCATGATCAGGGGATCGCACGGCATTTCGGTCATGGCGGATGAACTGTTTGACGAAAACGCTCTTGCGGACGGAGATCTTTATGTTCTTCCCGGCGGTATGCCCGGAACGCTTCATCTGGGCGAACATGAGGGACTGGGAAGAGTACTGATCAGCGCCAAGAAGAACGGAAAAAAGATTGCTGCCATCTGCGCCGCTCCAAGTGTGCTCGGAGCGCTTGGGCTGCTGGAAGGCGAAAAAGCTGTATGCTATCCGGGAATGGAGGAGAAGCTTCATGGAGCAGAGACAGGAACGGAGGAAGTCGTACGGTCCGGACAGATCACGACAAGCAGAGGCGTGGGGACGGCCATACCGTTTGCACTTGAGCTGACTGCACAGCTGAAGGGCCGTGAAACAGCCGACAGGATCGCCGGCAGCATAGTGTTCCGGTCCTGATGAAATATGCCATCCTCCCTCCGAAAATATTCTGCCGATTTAAAAATATGACTTTCCTTTTTAAAAAGCCTATGTTATACTCATAAAATGATTGCGATTCAGTATGTAAAACTGACGGAAGAACCGTGTCAGATATAATTGAAGGAGGACTTGATTTCATGAGCGTTCAGGTTGAAAAATTAGAGAAGAATATGGCAAAACTTACGATCGAGGTACCGGCTGAAGAGTTTGATGCTGCCATGAATAAAGCTTATAATAAGATGAAAGGCAGTATTGCTGTTCCCGGTTTCCGCAAAGGCAAAGCGCCGAGGAAAATGATCGAAAGAGTTTACGGAGCGGCTGTTTTTTATGAGGACGCAGCTGATATTCTTATTCCGGATGCTTATGAAAAAGCACTTTCCGAGATCGATGAGATCGTTGTATCCCGCCCGTCTATCGATATCGTTCAGATCGAGGCAGGAAAACCCTTCATTTTCACGGCAGAAGTTGCGCTGAAGCCGGAAGTGACTCTGGGACAGTACAAGGGCCTTGAAGTTGAGGCGGCAGATACTGCTGTTACAGAGGAAGATGTACAGGCAGAGATCGACAGACAGCGCAACAGCAATGCAAGAACTGTTGACGTTACAGACCGTCCGGTGCAGGATGGCGATATGATCAAGCTTGACTTTGACGGATCCGTTGACGGTGCACCGTTCGAAGGCGGCAAGGGTGAGGATTACCCGCTGACCATCGGTTCCGGAAGTTTCATCCCGGGATTTGAAGAACAGCTGATCGGCAAGAGCATCGGCGAGGAAACAGAAGTTCATGTTACCTTCCCGGAAGACTATCATGCTGAAGAACTGAAGGGCAAGGCTGCAGTATTCAAATGCGAAGTTAAATCCATCCAGGTCAGAGAGCTTCCCGAAGAGGATGATGATTTTGCGCAGGATGTATCTGACTTCGATACAATGGCTGAGTACAGGGAAGATGTCCGCGCGAAGCTGACCGAGAGGAAAGCTGAGGACGCAAAGCGTCAGAAAGAAGAAGCCGCGATCGCGAAAGCAGTGCTGAATGCCCAGATGGATATTCCGGACGCTATGATCGAAGAACAGGCAAGACGCATCATGGATGACTTTGCGGCACGCATGCAGCAGCAGGGAATCACCATGGAGCAGTACATGCAGTTCACAGGAATGACAAGGGAGCAGATGCTTGAGCAGTCCCGTCCGGAGGCTCTGCGCCGCATCCAGAACAGCCTTGTTCTTGAAGCTGTAGCGAAGGCAGAAGGCATTGAGATCTCTGATGA
>CADCOP010000414.1 GCA_902803065.1 uncultured Lachnospiraceae bacterium
CTCTTCTGCTGCGCAAGATAATCATTCACTTCCTGCGCGGAGTAGAAAACAGAACCGCCGGAACTGCCGTCATAGCTGAGACTTCCCTCCGGTGTCTCCTCAAGGTTCTGCATGCCTGCGACATACCATACCGGATACGCCTTCTCGGAATGATCCGCCATCTTCTCAGCAATATCATACCGGTAAACAAGGTACAGTCCGTTTCCTGTACCCTCATTCAGGCTGGATGCATACTGCACCTGGACACGCTCGCGCTGCAGCACAGAGTCAGACCATACGATCCACTGCCCGTGTTCTTCCTGGCGATCCAGGATATAATTGCCCTGCGAACGGATCTCTCTGCGCGCCTCTTCCTCATATGCATCCCAGAGGTCTTCAAACTCCGGATCATCTGCAGCCGCAGCGGTGATCATGTAGCTGTTCAGACCGCTGATCTGCGTCTCCACATGGGCATTTGAAACAACATACCCCATAAGAAGAAGCTCCTGGGCATCGTAGGTCACGTCAAATTCGTACTTGTCTCCGTTCCAGGCATACAGTTTTTCATCATAATCATCGGCAAGAGATGTGCTGTATATATACGGTGCTTCCCAGTTGATCTCCCGGCTGACATACACATCCGGCGTTACTCCTGAGAAGGTAACGGTCACATCATCGGCAAGATCGATCAGCTGCGGCTCCGTAAGCCCTTCTGCGGTAAATGTCTTCTCGCCGCCGTTCACAAAAATACCGGTTTCCGGATAATACACAGGTCCTTCCGTTTCGGATGTGTAGGAGATGCTGATCTCATCCCCGTTTGTCAGGCCGCTGTCCGCGGACTGAGAAAATCCGAAATCATACAGCGCGTTATCCAGAGTCCACACGGCGTTTTCTGCTTCCGCCGCATAATCCGTTCCTGCCGGAGCCGGTCCGTACACGCCGCGCCCCAGGGTCTCAAACTGCTCTGTGAGCCAGGAGACCGCTGCTTCATGGTCCAGATATACATAGGCTGTTCCGGCGCCGCTGAAGCCTTCAAATACAGGCACTATAAAATCACAGAGGTTCACTTCCAGCGTCGGAACAAGGCCTTCCACTGTCAGCTGCGTTTCTCCGCCCCTGATATAGATGCCGCTGTCCGGGTCATACAGCTCTGTGCTCTCGTCCTCCGTCCGGAAGGATACATCGAGCGTGTCTCCATCCGAAAGCTGCTCTGTGCCGGAAATCGTCTGAGTGAAATCACCCTGAATGAAGTTCATGATTCTTGAAGCCGCGCGTTCCGCCTCAGCCGCGGTGTCTGTTCCCTCTTTCAGGCTTCCTTCCCAGCCTCTTGAAAGGTTCTCAAACTGCCCCTGAAGATAATCCGCCAATGCATCCTCGTCAATACCGACAGCTGCTCTTCCGTCTCCGTTAAAGCCCGTATATTCCGGAAGCAGGAAATCAGATATACTGACATCGATCGTCGGGATCAGGCCGGAAACGGTAAACTCCTTCTCTCCCCCCGTCAGGGTAAAACCGCGGTCAATGTAGGAATCAGCCCCTTCCGGAAGTACCGCGCTGAATTTGACCGTATCCCCCTCAGAAAGATCGCTGCTCCGGTCAAGAGAACTCCCGAACAGGCCGGTAAAGCTGCTCCGGATATAATAAGCCGCGTTTTCCGCTTCCACGGCAATATCCGTGCCTTCCTCAAGAAGACCGAACATGCCGCGGTCCTGTTCTTCGAACAACTTTGCCAGGTCAGAGGCAAGGGCGTCCGTGTCTATAAGAACCTCAGCGTTCCCATGCCCTTCAAAGCCATCTGTTTCCAGCACTGCATAATCCATCATGCTGATATCCGTGACCGGAATCAGGCCTTCCGCTTTTGCGGAAATATCTCCCGTGACAAACCGGATCCCGAATTCCTCAATGAGATCTTTTTCCATGGTGACGGCACACGTGATCTCATCCCCGCCGGAAAGATTCTCAAAATATGTCTGAGAGAGCTGAATGCCTTCCAGATAAGAATTCAGGGAACCATTCACAAATTCCTCTGCCTTTTCATCCCCTGCCACAGATGCAGCCAGCTCCTTCACTTTTCCCCTCAGTCCCGGGAAATCAAGGTACACATTCGCGTACCCGTGTCCCTCAAAACCTGAAAACTCAGTGACCGCATAGTCCTTCAGGGCTACTTCGCGCACATCGATCAGGCCGTCGACCGTGAGTACCACGGATCCGTTCTTTATGATGATGCCGTACTCCTTGAGGACATTCTTCTGCATGTCGCTCTTTACCGTGATCTCATCCCCGTTGGAAAGACCGGATTTTTCTGACATGGAAAAGTCCTTCTCCGCATCCTTGAGGAGTGCTTCGAGCTCCTCCCGGTTCCTCGTCGTCAGGTCCTTCTTCTCCTCGATCACTTCAATGATCGCTTCGCCGTCCAGGGCCACCCTTCCGGTACCCTCGCCGTTCAGGCCGGACAGTTCCAGATGAACGTACTCTGTGGGATCAAGGGTCCTGCCTCCGGAGCATCCCGTCAGAAGCCCGGCAAGCATGCACAAAGCCGCAGTCAAAAGTATCCATTTTTTTCCGGTTTTATTCACTTGTACACTCCTCCTCAGCCCATATTGCCAGCGGCAATAAACCAGTGCAGCCCCCCGCTGCAGCCGATGCCTTTCTCCTGAATTTTATCACACTCACATGCCTCTGAAAAGACAAAAAGAAGACGGCCGCAGGCGCATTTAAACGCCGTACAGCCGTCTTCTTTTTATTCATTCAGATCAATAATTCTCCTGGTGTACTTCGAAATAACTCTGCGGATGATTGCAGACCGGACATACCTCCGGAGCTTTCGTTCCGACAACGATATGGCCGCAGTTTCTGCACTCCCAGACCTTCACCTCGCTCTTCTCGAATACCTGAGCCGTCTCCACATTGTGAAGCAGGGCGCGGTATCTTTCCTCATGATGCTTCTCAATAGCGGCAACCATGCGGAATTTGGCCGCAAGCTCGGTAAAGCCTTCCTCCTCGGCCGTCTTTGCGAAGCCCTCGTACATATCTGTCCACTCATAGTTCTCGCCATCAGCAGCCGCTGCAAGATTTGCGGCCGTATTGCCTATGCCGCGCAGCTCCTTGAACCACATTTTTGCATGCTCTTTCTCATTATCAGCCGTCTTCAGGAAAAGCGCAGCAATCTGCTCATAGCCTTCCTTCTTTGCAACAGAAGCAAAATAGGTATACTTGTTTCTTGCCTGAGACTCGCCTGCAAAAGCAGCCTCAAGGTTCTTCTCCGTCTGAGTACCTGCATAAGGGTTCGTTCCGTTCGCCATAATAATCCTCCTCTGATCTTATCTTAATTGCCTGTCAACTGACACACTCCCTGTCACATGTATCCGCCATCATCATCATACAAGCGCACCGCAGGCATGTCAATCACTTAGTCCAGTCCCCAGGCACCCGCATTCCCTTCGGGAAGCATACATTACATGCAAAAACAGCCGTAAAACATCTGTACGAAGCCGGGCGGACTTTGGTCCGACCGGGGCGTCCTCATGTGCTATGCGGCGCCATGTGCAGCTCTACAGCCGGAACCCTTCTTTAAACCTCAGCATCATCTCGTTTGTCAGGCTGAAGTCATCGGGCTGCAGCACAATGTCTTCTCTCCTGACCCAGGCGGCGTACTTAAGTTCATTGCTGTCCATACGGATCTGTGTATCTCCGTCCACCTCGCAGTAGAAGCCTGCCAGGATATCATTGGCTATGCCCCAGGGCTGTGATTTGTAGTAGGTGATATTTTTGACCCTGACCCCGCTCTCTTCCATGACCTCTCTGGCTACTGTCTCCTCGAGCGTCTCGCCGATCTCGGTAAACCCGGCGATCAGAGCGTTATGGGCAAATCCGGTCCTGTACTTTGTGATCAGTATCGAATCCCCATTGATCACGCCTACGATGACCGCCGGCATGATCCTTGGATACATGGTATAGCCGCAGTTCGGGCAGACCTTTGCTCTCTCTGTTGCGGATTTTCCGGTCGGAGTACCGCAGCGCCCGCAGAACGCGGTGTCCCGGTACCAGTCGATCAGGTGCTTTCCTGTCATGGCAGCAAACAGTTCATGCCTGGGCTCCAGCACATTCCGGCGCAGCGACCGCACATTCATAAACTCCCAGCCTTCGGAATACAGGTCTGCCGCTCCGGGCAGTTCCTCCCCCGCAGCAAGATCCAGAAAATAGTATTCCGTCTCATCAATGCGGAACAGATATGTGCAGTCTTCCTTTGCTGCTCCGGTCCTGGCAAATGACGGATACTCGAGCTCCTGATCATGACGGATCCTGGCAAGGATATCCTGCTCCCGGAATACCAGCACCTTGCTGTCACCGGAGGGCACAGCCTTCTCGTTGTAATGATTGGCGAGTACATGCGGATAGATATCCTGAATCATCGTATTTCCTCCCTGTGTTTAAGGCCGGCGCCTTACAGCCCGGTCTCGACCGTGATCGTGCTGCCTTCTTTTTTCTTTGTTACTCTGATCTGCTGGGGTATGTTTTCGATCAGCTCTTCCCTGTGGCTGATCACCCCCACCAGCTTGTTGTTTCCGGACAGATGGACCAGAATATCCATCGCGCTTTCGATGGACTTTCTGTCGAGGGTCCCGAAACCTTCATCTACGAACAGGGCATCCATCTGGATGCCTCCGAGATTGGAGGATACGGTATCGGAAAGACCGAGCGCAAGACTGAGAGATGCCTTGAAGCTTTCTCCGCCGGAAAGGTTGCCGACCGGCCGCCTGTGCCCCGTATAATTGTCCAGGACTTCAAGGTCAAGGAAGGTATTGCTCTTCTTTCCGAGGGAATCCTCCTGGCGGTACAGCTCGTACTGATGATCGCTCATGGGCAGGAGCCGGCGGTTGGCTGCCCGGATGATCCCGTCAAATCCTGCTGCCTGGATGTACTGCTCCAGTGTGATCTTTCCGTTTCCTGTCTGTCCTCTGACAAGATTATAGAGCCTTGCGCAGACGGCGCTCTCTCTGCGGGACCTCTCAAGGACATTCCTGCGTTCCTTCATTCCGCCAAGCTTTTCTGTGTTGGATGCGATCCGGAAGCGGATATCGCCGACAGTGCTGCGAAGCGCTTTGACTTTAGCCCGCTTTTCAAGGATGCTTCCGCGCAGGCCTTCTTCATCGACCAGCGTCTTCCCCTCAGCCTCCTTTTCGGTCTGCTTCAGGCTCAGAGCGTTCACTTCTGTGTCCCTCTCGTATTTCTGGATCTGCTTTTCATCTGCGTCGATCGCAGCCTCCGTGACGACGAAAGAAGCCATTTCCTCTTCGGATGCAAAGCCCTGTTCTGCAAGGACCTGCAGGAACTGTACGTGGAGCCGGTCTTCTTCCTCCTTCTGCGTTTCCAGGGTATGCCGCAGAGTCTCAAGCGCGGAAGATATCGCTGTGACCTGCTTCTCCGCGGCTTCCTTTCTGCTCCGAGCAGCCTCGGCAGCGTCGGTGATCAGCTTTGCGGCATTCTCGGCTCTCTGCTTTTGGGTCTCTGCCGTTTTCCAGTCGGCATATTTCAGCTCTTCCAGAGGCTTCAGCGCTGTTTCCGCCTGTACCGTATCTGTTTCATTCTGCCTAAGCTCTCCGGTCAGCCGCTGTTTTTTCTCAGCGAGGCGTTCGGTTTCCACGCTCTGGGCTTTTTCCAGGTCTTCCTCCGCCTTTGTAAGATCCCGGCAGCTTTGCTCAAGTTCTTTCATCCGCTGATCATTCTCACGGACTCTGGCCCGGATCAAGGTCCAGGCCTCTTTCAGCTGTTCTGCCAGGGCATCCGGATCAGACCCGCCGTTATTCTCCGGTGCTGCCTTCCCAAGAAGGATGAGCATCTCCTCCGAAAGCTGCTTCTCCATCTGCTCTAAGGCCTTTTTGCATCCCTCCGCCGCAGCAACAGCCTTTTCTTTTGCTTCACTCTTTTTCTTTTCGTTTCTGCGGCATGTGTTGAGTGCCGCTTCATCAACGGCGTTCTCCGGCAGATGCGCCGGCTCCGGATGATGAACGGATCCGCAGACAGGGCACTTTTCCCCTTCCTTCAGTCTGCCTGCCAGTATGCCAGCGCGGCAGTTTTCGAGCAGGCGCTCCGTCTCCTCGCGTTCATCTCTTGCCGCGGCATATTCTTCCTGCGCCTGTAAGTACTGCGCCTGCTTCTCAGAAAGCTCTTCCCTGAGACGGCTGCGCTCCGGAATCTTTTTCCCGAAGACCTGGGAGATTCCCTTTTCAAGCTCGCCAAGCTCTCTTGCCTCCGTTCTGGCCTTCTCGAGCTCCTCCGGCTTATGCTTTAATCCGGCAGCTGTTTCCTTCAGTGATACGGTCTTTTTCCGGAGCTGTTCTTCCTCCTCCTGCAGCGCCTTTTCTGCCCCGCAAAGCTCCTCCTTCTTCTGAGCCAGTGTCTTCACGGAAGAACGCAGCTGATCTCTCAGCTGGTACTTATCCTTATCTTCCCCTATGCGGGATGCCTGCATGCTCAGCGCTTCCGCTTCCGGCAGCTTTTCCTCCTTCTCCTGAAGCACCCTGGCGGCTGCCTTTGCGCTTTCCCCTGCTTCAGAGAGGCTTTCTTCCTTCTCCCGGATCCGTCCTTCAACTGCGATCAGCTCTCCCTGCTTCTTTTTCCAGCTGGCGCAGGCCGGCTCTGCAATGCGTACAGCGCTTTTTTGCCGCTGCAGCACAGTCTTTTTCTCTTCGATCACAGGTCTTTGCTCTTCCAGCTGTTTCTTCTCTTTTCTGAGATCTTCCAGCCTGCGCAGTATCCCATTCTGTGTTTCAGCAAGAGCAAGTCTCTTCTCGCTTTCACTCAGGTCCTTTTCCGCCTCTTCCAGCTTCCGGCTCTCCTGCTCTTCCTTCTCTGTATCCGAAGCTATGAGAGCACTCACGATGTCCAGAAGCTCATCCAGATTCCACGCGCTTTTAGCATCTTTCGCGCGCGCTTTCGCTGCTTCAAAGGCTTCCGCCATGTCATCGTTCTCATCTGTCTGCACGCCGGTAAAGTACTGAAGGATGCTGTTTTCCGCGCTGTTCTTCTCGCGCAGGCCCGCGTCCATCCGTTCCTTGAGCTTAAACTCGATCGACTTGTATCCTCCCGTCATGAAGATGGTCCGAAGGATCTCTGTTCTCTTGTCTGTTTTCGCGTTCAGCAGCTCCCAGAACTCTCCCTGGGCTATCATCGCGATCTGCTTGAACTGCTTATCATCTATATGCAGCAG
>CADCOP010000415.1 GCA_902803065.1 uncultured Lachnospiraceae bacterium
GCCAGAATGCCTGCCATCAGGATGGCTGAAACATTTCCCACTGCGGACGCCGGCATCAGCCTCGACATGACCTCTGCCGTTTCCACATGCATCGCCTCCGCATACATGCCCGACAGGGGCACGACACCTGCACCCATGCCGCCGCTCATCATGGGAATCGCTATGAACATCAGCGTCTCTCTCATCTCATATCCGAACAGTTTTCCGAATAGAAGAACCGCTATGATCCCGGCGCCCATGGACATAAATGCCACCGGCAGAAAGCGGACCGCGCTCCTGATCAGGAGCCGGCGGTTCATGCTCAGCATGGATCCCGCGATCAGCGACGCGATAAAAAAGTCAAGAAAGCCTGTCTGGTTCAGGAAGCCGTCTATCGTATGAAGCATTCCGCCAGGTATCAGTCCGGCCCTGGTAAGGGCAGCCGCGCCGAAAATGCATACGATCGTCCCTCCGCCCAGATGTGTGCTCAGGACTGGTATGTTTTCCCCCAGAAAATGAAACAGGCCGCCCAGCGTCATCATGACAAGGAGCGCTCCGATCATGCTGTCCGGAAGCCACCCAAGCCACATGGCTGTGAGCACTGCTGCCGTAAGCAGCACATATACAGGCAGCGCGATTCCGGCTACCTTTTTTTCTGCCAGTAATCTCAAACCAGATCCCTCCTGCTTGAGTTTTAATGCTAACTCATTTACAATATTTATGATGCTATCGCGTTTACAGTATTGATAATGCTATTTCATTTACAGTATTTATATAGTATAAATGCAGCGGTTATGCAAGTACAGACCGGCGCCAAAGGGAGGTTCGCATGAAAAATCTGCTGCGCAGGTCTTCCACCACCGGAAGGCTGTACGCCTCTATCCTGTCAGTCACCATACTGACCGTTATTCTAACCGGCATCATGAGCTTTCAGTTTTCCTTTTCGAGTAAAAACGAGGACAGGGACACGGCTCTGCTCGACTATGCCAGCATGATCGTCCGGTTTCCGCAGACACGCAGCATGATCCTGACCGGGCAGTGCCCTCAGGATATGTCAGAGCAGCTGGATGCTTTTACTTCATCCGTCACTCTCCTTGACCTGATCGTCATCTGCAATAAGGACAGCATCCGTATCTATCACACGAACCACGACCGGATCGGTGAATCCTTCATAGGAGATGACCAGGGTCCGGCTCTTGAAGGGGCAGACCCTTACATTTCGGTTGCCACCGGATCCATGGGGCTGCAGCGGAGGGCCTTCCACTCCGTGACCGACGAGGACGGAAATGTGATCGGCTTTGTCATGACATCTGTACTGCAGACAAATATGACGCATGTCCGGAACCAGATCATCAGCGCGTTTTTCTCCATTCTGCTGGTCATGTGCTTCGTGAGCATGATCATAGCGGCCATTTTCCAGGAATATCTGAAAACGATCCTTCTCGGCTACAAGCCGGAGGTCTTCGCCAATCTGTACATTGAGCGCGCGGAGATCCTTGACGCGCTGGATGAAGGGCTGTTTGCCATTGATACGGAAGGCCGCGTCATCATCATGAACCGGTCCGCCAAAAGAATGCTGGATCTGCCCGACGATGCCATGACGGAAGGACAGCTTCTGGTCAATTATTATCCGGAAACAAAGCTTCCCACCACGGTCCTGACAGGCGTCTCCGAGCACAACATCAATTTCAGGATCAAGGGCAGGCACATTATTTCGTCCCGCATCCCGGTCCGCAGGAACGGCAAGATCATAGGAGCTGTATCCATCTTCCGGAACAAGACGGAAATGATCGAGCTTGCGGACGAGCTGGTCGGAACAAAGTACGTGATCGATTCGCTGCGTGCGGTCAATCACGAATTCATGAATAAGCTGCATGTCATTCTCGGCCTCCTTGAGATGGATGAGACCGAAAAAGCCAAGGAATATATCCTTGGAACCTCGCTGATCTCGGGCAAAGCGGTCACCGAGATCCACTCCCGCGTTCCCATTCCGTCGCTGGCCGCCCTGATCATAGGCAAGCTGCTGCGGGCAAACGAGCTGGGTATTTCTTTTATCCTCAAGCAGGACAGCTATTTTTATCCGAAGGAACACATCCTCCCCACAGAATGCTGGATCACTCTCGTGGGCAACCTGGTTGAAAACGCGATCGATGAGCTGAACGGCCACGACTTCCCCGTCAAGCAGATCGAGCTCGGCATATATTCTGAGGAAGGCCACACGACTATCATCTGCGATGATACCGGAGGCGGGATACCGGAAGAGATCCTCTTCTCGATTTACGATCCGCACACGACCACCAAAGGTGAAGGGCACGGCAACGGTTTCCGTCTCATGAAGGACATTGTTGACCGGTATGAGGGAACCTTCCACATTGAGACCGAAGAAGGCGAGGGCACTTCCATCGAGATCCTGCTCCCGGTCTGATTCGGCATCGCATCATTGCTGCCCCGGGTCACGGCAAAGCTGCTCACGGCACCGCATCATTGCTGCCCCGGGATCGGAGATATCATATGTACCATACAATCATCATAGAGGACGATCCCATGGTCGCCTCGATCAATCA
>CADCOP010000416.1 GCA_902803065.1 uncultured Lachnospiraceae bacterium
CCAGCGCTTAGCGGTGGCCTGATTATGATACCATTAATTTGGTCTGCATGTATTTCGGAAAAATATTCAATTTCTGCTTGACTTTCTATTTGCAGACTGATTGACATCATCTGATCGAAACTCTGAAGCCATACCTGTGGTTTGGCACTTCTCAGAAATCAATGGCTGTAAGACTGTAATTAGTCCATAATACTATGAGTTGCAGAAACACTGCAGCTCACTCGTCTTGATTGTATTATTGATGATCATCTACTATGCCAGGATTTTATCTCTGAATGTTGGTACAGTGTTGGTATAGAAATAACGAATTGTCATTTATCGCCATTTTAGGCCGCTATTCGCCGCCAAGCAAAGACTGCCGTGGCAGACAAACAGTATTTTTATCATAAGTCATTAAACTCCTTAAAAGGGCTAAAAGCGCATATTTATCAGGTGCGGCTACTGTATTTATCTGTTGCGGGACGATGATTTCCCACTTTTTGGCTTAAGAGTTCATAAATAGCTAAAAGAATCAGCGGAGCTAAGTCTTTGCAGGTTATCCTAACAGGAAGTTAACGATCATTTTCTTTTCATAATCTGTCAGGAAGTTCATATGACCTCGCCCTTCCAACATATATGTCCTGCAATGGGAATGATTTTGCGCTCTTTCAATTTCATCAGTATTCCTTACAGCTTCATTGGTTTTATGATTCATAACAATTCAAAAGTTCAGCTGCATGAAATTCCCGTTGTGTTTAAATCCATATGATTCGTATAACTTGACTCCCATATTTGAAGCAGTAATATAGATCGTCCCACAGCCATAGTCTTTTGCTTCCTTTACAACTCTGTCAAGAAGTTCCGTAGCAATTCCCTGCCTCCTGTAACCCGGATCAGTATACATACTTGATAAGATTCCCAATTTCCCTGAAGGGCAGGTAAAGTAGGGCGGCTTTTCCGCAAACGACATTCCACTTGTTCCGACTATTTTATCCCCGTCAAACGCAAGCCACGAAACAAAAGTACCGGCAGCCATATTCCTTTTATAAAAATCCATCAGAGCTGTTTCAAGATCAACATCTTCCGGCACAGTTCTGCCTTCTGATGTGTATTCCTCAGTCAACTGGTCTATCCTCATTTTTATGATTCTGCTTAATTCATTCTCTGTTAGTTTTTTATAAACTATATCCATAATTTGTCTTCACCTTCGTTTAGAAAACCTGATACGCTTTCTTGTTCATAAAGCTTTCTCCTCAGTTCTCTTCCAGGATCCTTAATCCTTCCCGATAATCGTATCCCAGAATCTCCTGTGTCTTTGCAAAATCATATTTCTGATGGAGCCGGTCCTGCACTTTCAAAAACTCCTTTTTTCCATACTTTCTGATATACAATGCTTGTGCCTTCGCCGCGTTCGCGCCGTCATTCGTCGGGGTATAGAAGCCCTTTTCGCAATCCTCCAAAAGGCCACATTCAAAGCACCCATCGATCCCCTTTGCCTGGCAGCACACCGCATTCGGGCACTTGCCATCCGGCGAGGTCGTGGCAAAGGAGCAGGTGTTATACGCCGTCCTGCAGGATCCGCACCATGCGCCAAGGAAACAGTGATTGCAGGAAAAACCGCAGTAAGCGACAGGATCGACGCCCTTTCGCGCCAGGCTGCACAGCTTGTTCTTGATGCGCCGCATCGCTTCAACGTGCATGATCCAGTGCCTGCTGAACGGCATCCTGATCAAACCGAGCACGTCCTTTCCGCACCAGTAGTCGATCAGCCAGAATGCGTTCTCGTCCTCGCTGACACAGCCGCTCTGCCGCAGTTTATCAGCCATCTCATCCCCGAATTTCCGCTTCAGATCCGGATATTCCAGCCTTGTCAAGATCTGATTCGTGGACTGCATGACAGCCTGCGCGTACCTGTACAATTCCCTGACATTCAGCTGTCTGGAGAATTCCGTGATGTCATCCCCGGACAGCTCGTTGCCCGTAGTGATGATCGGGGAATTGACCGTTTCCCGAAAGCCCTGCTCGAACAGGACCTGCTTGTCTCCCGCGATCATCTCATGTGCCACAATATCCTCGATCCGGAAAATGTGCCATATGGAATATGCCAGCGTCTTGGAATGGTAACCAGACGCCCCGGCAAAGGGCATCTGATAAAACGCATCTTCCGGAAAAGTCATCACGATCTGTGTGATCTGTTCAAACACATCCTCTCGCAATGCCAGAAGCTTCTCTATCCCTTCCTGAAACGTTGCTTTTCTGGAAAGCAAAGTCTGCATTTCTTTGTTCATTTCAGACCAGTTCTTATCCATTCCAAGTACTCTTTATCCTTTCAGATCATCCGGCAATCCTGCCAGAGCAAAGCCAGTTCCTCATCCCCGATCAATTCCACCAGTTTCTCAAGGCTTTGCGCTGCTGTTTTTCCAAGACTGTCAACAGCGGAAAACGTCCACTCTGTTTCTGTCACGAACCGGTAGGAATCAGGGCCGTAGTTCGGGGCGGCGTCGAACTTCTCAGCGAGCGCAAGCGCCTGGGCAATCGTGGTCCTGGCAATATCCCGGCTGTCTGTCCGCAGCTGCATGCCGGCAAGGCAGACATGAAAGAGGCTGCTGATCTTGTCGATATAACTGGGGCCTTTCTTCCTTCTGAGTCCCTGAAGGCAGTCCATTCCCCACCGGAGCACATCTATCGCGGACAGATAGTCTCCGCGCAGATAGAAAGCGTGGGCAAATCCCATGGTCGTGTTGAACAGCATTTCGATCTGTATGAGCAGGGAATGGGACAGACAAGGCAGTGCTGCTTTATAATCGCGGCGCTTCACGGACAGCATAAGCCCCAGCTGATGGTTAAATATCCCGAAAGGATTATGGCTGCGCAGGATCTCGATCGCTTTGTCGTTCTCTCCCAGTTCCTCATAGACTGCGGCCATGCTCTGGTAGACAATGATCCTGTCTTCCATGGGATCCGTGTTCTGGTCAAAAAGAAGAAGGGATGCCTCCATCAGTTCGAGCGCTCTCAAAAGCAGGTCACGGTCATGTTCTTCCACACCGATATTCCTGTACATAAAAGCGGCAGCCGAAACGACCCGGAGACTGTGCGGATATTTCTTCAGAGCTTTCTCGGCTTCCGCAAGCCCTGCCCTGTCTTTGCTGTTGTTCAGTTTCCACAATCTTGAAACAGACGCCTCCAGGCGGTTGTCCCGCATTTCATACCCCAGCAGAACATCAACAGATGTATCAAAAAAATCCGCCATCTCCAGAATCAGCCCGAGTTCCGGCGTCGACAGGTCTGCTTCCCATTTGTAAACGGCGCCGGTCGATACTCCGAGCACTTCCGCCAGCTGCTCCTGAGTCAAAGAGCGCTGTTTTCTGAAAGCGCGGATGTTTTGCGCAAGTCTGATCTCCATATAGTTCTCCTCAAGATCCTTTTCAGGAAGCCCGGGTGTTCCTCCCTCTTCCCAACCATGGTTTCATCCCGAACCTCTACTTTGAATTCCCGCTCGCACAGACCATACAGATGGAAGGGCGTCATTCGTACAACCGTCTTTACGATATATCCCTGTCTGCTCATGCGGTCCGCGGTCTTCTCCATTTCATCCTGGCTTCTGCAGCTGATCACCTGCTTTTTACTCATCTTTCCGCTCCTTTCCCTTCTTGTGTATTCGCTGTTCTCTTAACAGCATTCTAAGGGAAAGGCAGCAGACTTTGAAGAGCCTGTCAGTACTGATATGATATTATTTTTTCTACTGATGGTATGGAAAAAATTATCTGTGGCCGTCTCTGGGCTCAACCGGGATAATTTCTCCGCAGAGTGTGCACTTATGGCACAGACTTTCACCGCCGAAGGCATAGTACTTATGCATAAATGTCGTTTCTTCAAATTCGTGCTTCTGACCTTTTCCGCCGTTACAGTATGTACAACTGTTACAGTAGTAGAAATCAGGCCATCCACTGTAATAAGTCAGAAAACAATGCAATTCATGTCCATCCGGCGCATCATCACCGAACCAGAGCACCCCGCCGGATACCGCTTCCAGTTCATCTTCCGAAAGTTCTCTGCATTCTTTGTCCTCCGCAGTCATGTCTTCAACCGACAATTCATACCCCATCAAAGCCGCCGCTTTAAGTGCTGCATCCTTTTTTCCATGCCTTCATCCGTCAGTTTCCTGACATGTTCGAAATACTCTTTCATTTTTGTTTCATCCGAGGCGAGAATCTTTTTGAATTCGGCTGCATTTGTCATAACTTTTTAGTCCTTTCTATATATGATAATGTTTCCGATTCTGTCACCGCAGTTTATTATATCGCACGGAAGGTGATGAATTCTACCATCAAAACAAAAATAGGATCTCACTCATGTGATAATACTGTGATAATCACCCGGTTATAATGAAATCAACAAAAGGAAAACACTTCACCAATCATTTGAAAATAGAAAAGGAGATAAAAAAAAGAAAAACATGATTGAAAATAACCCGGTATTCGCAGCAGCTTTCTATTTCATTCTTACATGGGCAGGTTTCCCGATCGCAGCTTTGATATCCAGCCAGGTGAGAGGCATCTCTTTTGAAGTAGCAGCCAGCACACCTTATATCCTCTTTACCTTCGTCTTCGGATCCATCGTCGCCGCGTCTCAGATGTACATCAGAGCGAAGAAATCATTATGAAAAGCAATAAAAGTTTAAAGCATCAAAAGAGCAGCGCTGTCACCCATATCAGCCCTGCTCTTTCTTTTATGCTTTTCTATTTTCCAACCTGCAGCCTGTGATATCTCCGTCGTCCGATCAGCAGCGCCGCTATGACGATTACCGAATATATGACAGGTGCTGCCTGGTAATTCAGGAATAAAAACAGCGCTTACTCATCTTCGTCCCAAAATGAGTAAGCGCTGATACATTACTGTGTTTTAGCTCCAGAAACAATCTGCCCGTTTATGTATCGATATCGCGCTTCTCAGGCGCTGCGTGCAGATGTTTCATATGTCTCAAATAAAACTCATCAAACTCATGGTGTCCCCAGTCAGAAAAAACTGTTCCCGGAATTTCGGAAGCGATCTCCCGGGAAATGTTTCTAACCAGCGTATCGCTCTCATATGACTGTGTAAAAACCATCCTGAGAGTTCCGCCGAATTCACACGCCAATATCCATAACAGATAAGAATAGCTGCCCGCATAGGCAGTCAGGGAAGTGACATGCGGATCGATCTCTTCACCAAACCGGACTTTCCCTGCATAAGAGATTCCATATGTATAAATCGCAGTGTCCGTCTTCCGCCCTTCGCGAACAATGATTTTGGTTTTGATACCGACCGGCAGAGAAGTATCGATAAACGGCTTGGATCTCTCATTGATGTCATAACGATCCATCTTTGCCGAATACGGGATCGGAAAATTAGATGAAGCATTCCCGCTGGTCTCGAAATGAAAAATCGGACGCAGATCAACCGGAGTATAGCCGATGATGACTTTTTCCCCAACGTCGTAGGTTTTGCGAATAGCACGGCCTATGAAAGCATGCAGAGTCGAGACGACGGAGCTTTCGTTGTTTTTTGAAAGGGCAAGAAGCGGCTTCAAAGGCACATCGATCTCACAAATATGCTGCATTGTCGTCCGTTTTCCGAAATTCTTTTCCGGCAGACGAAAAACCTCCTCTTCTTTCGGAACGAAATATCCGATCGTTTTTCCGGGAGCTCCGCCCTTCAGGATGTTCTCATAACAGGGAATCGTATCTTCACTGTCCGGCTCAGGGAGCTTTATATCTGCCAATCCCATTGTACGTAGCATAAAGCAGAAGCCCCTCGGTCTCTTTCGTGGCAAGGCGCCTCTTCCTGCCAGTCTCCATCAGAGGCTTCAGGTGCTTACCCTTCTCTGAAAACTGTATCCAGTGCAGCTTGTATTTTTGCCTTGATATCCTCATAATTCTCCGAAGGATCAGCCTCGTAAAGCTTCATGTCCCCGTAATAGATGGTCGGTACATAGTAGTAATCATATTTCCCGGCAAGGGCAGGTTCCTTACTCTCTTCGATCCAATCGATACGGATGGATGAATATGCGGGGTTCTCTCTTGTGAGCTCGTCCAGAGCCCGCCGTGCTTTGATACAGTACGGGCAATGCTCCAGGTAAAACAATGTAATACTTTTCATGGGTAGATCCTCCACGTTATTCTCGATCTTATTCCAGTTCTCCCAACATCTGCACCGGGTTGTCAGCAGCTTTCACTTTATCAAATGCCTTAATGATCACACCGTTCTCATCGATCAGGTATGTCGTCCGCACAACGCCCATACTGACCTTGCCGTAATTCTTCTTTTCTTTCCAGACATCATAAGCCTGGATCACTTCCTTCTCCGGGTCAGACAGAAGTGTAAAGGGAAGGCCGTATTTTTCCTCAAATTTCTTATGAGATGCCACACTGTCCTTGCTCACGCCCAGAACGACTGCGCCTTTCTCACGAAACTGGGGATAGAGCTCTCCAAAAGCGCATGCCTGCTTCGTACAACCGGCTGTCATGTCTTTCGGGTAGAAATACAGGATCACCTTCTGCCCCTGATAATCAGCAAGACTTCTCATTTCTCCATTCTGGTCCGGCAAGGTAAATGCCGGGGCTTTAGTACCTGTCGCTAACATGAATTATTCTCCTTTAATTTCTCTGTCAGTTTTTATTTTCTCAGTGCTTCGCTCAGGGAGTTCGGAATCCCTCGCGGTCCGCGGACTGCATAAATGCCATACTCCGACTGAAGTACTTCAAAAGTAAACTTATCCGGGGAATAGCGCTTCTGCAGCCGGATCTTCATCAGCGCCTTGATCGTAATGTACTTATGCTCAAATTCATATGGAATCCCTGTCTCTATCACCAGGCACTTGTACATTACTGCCGATACAGGCGCTCCGACATACATGAAAACCGTATCGCCCTTTTTTATGCCGGCTCCCTGTTTCCAGTCTATCACATCCGTTTCGTCAAAAGCGTGGATAATGTCGTAGTATTTCGGATTTGCCGGGATGATCCATTCCTTCGGCGGACGGATCTTTTCTTTCTTTTTCGCGGAAGCCGTGGCCATAAAGCTCATATCGATCAGCTCACGTACCTTTTCCTCCGGAACAGAGCCGTCCAGCAAAACCGAGAGCCAATGCAGCTTATTCATGTGATAGGCCGGCATGATCCCATCTTCCTGAATGAGTATGTCACGAAAGAATATGTCATCTGCCTTCAGGTTGATCACATCCACGTAATCAGAGCCTGAAAGTCCGAGCCGGTCCCTCTGCACATCCATCACCAGCGCAAACCACTTTTTGTTGTCAGTGTGCCGGAAAACTGCGCTGCCGTCATACTTTCGCCATGGATATTCCGGGGAGACTTTATATTTTTCCTTTATGTAATCAAAAACTGCCTGCCGGTTCATCTGTAAGTCCTCTTCTGATCTTATTTCCGGGTAATGTTGTTATATCCCCCAACCGTTGTCATTTAAACTACCTTCAAGCAGAAACCGCGGCTGCTTTTTTTCAAGCATGCTCTTTACGATGCGGTACGTGTTCAGCCAGTGGTCAACATCCAGATATTCGTCATCGTAATGCTCATTATAATACCCAATACTGAAATTCACGCCGCAGATACGCTTACATAACGCAACTATGTCCGTGCGTGACCGGCGCCCTGCATCCATGTACCCCGTCTGTGACTCAACATAATCAATGAACTCTCTGCTGACCGACAGATCATAAGTCTTGTAATCACAGTCATTTCTTCTGTCCAGCTGGATCATGTAATTATGCGAATTCAGTTCATCCGCTATCTCCGGGTAACTGCGCATGAGATGATTTGCTCCGATCTGCCCATGCTCTTCGCCGTCGGTAAGCAGGAGGGAGTGTCCGCTGTTTCGAAGCAGCCACAGCATTGCGCATCCTGCCCTGTCATCAGCGCCGAGACCCCATCCGTTCCAGCCGCCCTGCCGAACGATTCCATCACTCAGGACAGGTCTGTGTTCTTTTTCCAGGAGTTCTTTTTCATCGATCTCCGGAAGAAAGAATCCCCAGTACAGTTTGTCCCATACCGTGTCCGTATGCGCGGCCAGTACGACTCGGTCCTCCCTCGTCCCGGGCACGTATACAAACCCCTTTTTCTCTCCGTCAAAATGAGAAATTGCCCCATCCAGCCCGGCGAACTTTTGAAGAACCGGCACAGAATCATCCGGGCGGAATGCGAGAAACTGCATCAATATCTCAGTTTCATGTGAAAATGATCTCATTTTTTCATCCTTTCTGTTCTCTCACGCCGGATCAATCTCCCTGGGGGACCCCAGGATGAAGGCTCTTATTCCGGTAGTTGAGATTGGTACGCAGTGTATACCCCTGCGCATCCCAGAACGCGTTTGCCTCGTCATTATCCTTAAATACTAATCCGAAAGCTTTTGTAATACCTTCCTGACGCAAAGCTTCCTCAGCTTTGCTGACAAGCATGCCCGCTATTCCCTGGCGCCTGTAGCCCGGATGAACGCACAGATGATGTATGATTGCGCGCATTCCATCGTTCCCCGTAAGGATAACGCCAATGACCTTCTTTCCGGCAGCTTCGTCATACGCCAGAAAACATGTCTCAGGATTCCTCCGAAGAAAACGTCCTATGCCTTCCCGGCTGTCATCCACGGGATTCAATGCCCTTTTCGTCTGCTCTGAACTGCTCCAGAGTTCATAGATATCATCATAATCCTCAATTGTTACGCGCCTGATCACATAAGCCACGCCGAATACCCCCTGTCTTGGTGCATACCTGCTGCATTTATTCCCATCCGTACATCCTGTCAAGTATCTCATACAGCGCAAGGTCCGGTTCATCGATCATGCCTGTATGCCTGCCGAATTCCATGACCTTGCTGCTGTCCTCTGACTGCTCAAAACCTGACAGCGTCCCGCTGTTAGGATCCCCATTCTTTGCGAAATCCACCCAGTACGTATGCATCATATCCGAAAGACTTCTGTCTTCCTCCGTAAAAAGCTTCGACTTCTCAGGGATCATACCGAAGGTATAGATCATCTCTCCGCTGTGCCAGCTTCCGAGCCTTCCGTTGTCTTTCGTAAACAGATACTCCCAGGACGGCACGCCGTTTTCCTGTTCCAGGCGGTTCAGGCAGTAGTGAGAGTAATTAAAAAAGATCGCGCCGTATATCTTCGCCCAGTACCTGTCAGCTTCTTCATCCGTGGATGGATCATATAAGGCAAGCACTTCATCCGCATAGCCGCCGAACCATCCGCGGATCCTGTCTTCATAATTCTTCAGGTTCGCATGGGCAAACAGAATGAACGGTCCGCTCTCCTCCGCGTTATAACCGTGAATAACAGCTTCTTCGTTATGGATGCCCTGTTTTCTGAGCGTATACGGCGTATCCGGAAGTACATACCCGTCGATCGTGACATGATGCTGCGTCTCCTGCTCGCCGACCAGCTTTTCTGCAGGGAGTTTCCTGAGTTCTTCCAGTGACGAGCAGCCGTATCGTTTCATCAGGCTTTCGCCCGAAGATAAAGCCTCGTCAAACAGCCGGTAAGAGTGCGGGGGACGGACGGATGAGATCGCTGAGCTTTCCAGAACAGCTTTTCTGAATAAGCCTGCCGAGAGCGGGGATACGCACAGCGCATCCACACATACCGCGCCGGCAGATTCTCCGATCAGTGTTACATTTTCCGGATCCCCGCCGAAGCTTTCTATGTTATCCCTGACCCATTCCAGCGTCTTGATCTGGTCAAGGAGCCCGAAGTTGCCGGCTGTACCTTCCTCTCTCATCATCTCTTCCGTGGCAAGAAAACCGAATACACCAAGGCGGTAACCCATATTGACGCAGATGACTCCGTCCCTGGCGTACCCCTCTCCGCTGTAGTCCTTATACCAGGGCTGCCCCGTCTGCAGGGAGCCGCCGTGAATGTAGACGACCACAGGCGCCTTGCTGACGGATCCTGCGGGTTTCCATATATTCAGGTACAGACTGTCTTCCGAACAGGCTTCACGGTAAGAATCATTCAGTGTTATCCGGTACTCATGATATCCTATGATCTGCGCAAGTGAATTATAGATGGGAAGATTCTGCTTCTGCATGGACATCGGCGCAAAAGTATCACATTCAAGAATCGTATTCCAGGGCTCCGGATCCTGCGGTTTCTTCCAGCGAAGCTCACCAACCGGCGGCGCGGCATAGGGTATTCCTGCAAACAGTTCTGTCCCGCCGGGAAGAACAACGCCTCTCACATCACCATAAGCTGTTGAGTACACATCTGTTCTCTGCGGATCTTTCTCTTCCGAGGCGGGAACCAGCCGTACCGGCGGCCAGCTCACAAAAACGATACCCACGCAGACTGCAAGGAAAGAGAGCACACAGAGTCCCCTCATCCACCATCGAAATGACCCCATATGCCGTTTCCCGAGCATGATCATCGCCGCAAACGCAAGGATAAGCAAAAAGAAGCCGATCCATGTATTTTTATTCAGTTCAAGAAACGCACCCGTAAGGATGCTGATCATGATCGTAAAGATCCATCCGATAACACGCATTGCTGTTTTCCCCTTGATCGTGTCCTGTTTATTGGATTCCATGAAATTATATCACAGAGCTGCATATTTCATCTGAAAAATCTATTCAAAACATCATATTATTGCATAAAAAATACAGCGGACACGCCGCTGCAATTTTTTATATTTTCTTACCTTAACAGCCTTTTTGTCGTAAGCGGAATAATATGACTGTGCGATCCTCTCGTCTCAATGAAACAGCAGCCGGAAGGAACCTGCTGCTCGGGTAATCCATCCGGAACGGTCACACAATTTCTCCAGTCTTTTCAGAATAA